>NZ_JADBVM010000199.1:0-3492 GCF_020244875.1 Microcystis sp. M44BS1 | reverse complement strand
TCCTCACCGCCGTAAACGGACGGTGATTCCCAAACCTCACGATTTAGGTTTCTGCTTCTTTCCCTTGCGGGGTTCCGCACCTGCCTTAACAGATTTACTCTGTTCTGGTCTTATGGTCGCTCTACAGACTGACACCGCAAGTCCTGCGGCCAAAATGTTTTTACTAGCGTTAATATCTCGGTCATGGTGCGTCCCACAGTCTGGACAATCCCATTCTCGAATATTTAACGGCATCTTCTCAGCAATATACCCACAATTACTACACCTTTTAGAACTAGGAAACCATCTATCTATTTCGATGTAATTTCTCCCATACCAACGGCATTTATAGGCTAATTGTCGAGTTATTTCTCCCCAACTAACGTCAGATATTGCCTGAGATAATTTCGGGTTTTTGACCATATTCTTAACGGCTAAATTCTCAACCACAATCGTTTGGTTTTCACGAACTAATTGAGTGGTTAGCTTGTGTAAATGGTCTTTTCTGCTATCGGTGATTTGAGCGTGAATCTTGGCTACTTTGATTCTTGCTTTTTCCCGATTTTTTGACCCTTTCTGTTTTCTAGAAAGGCTTTTTCGATGCTCTTCGCAACCTCTGATAATGTTTCTTAAAATGCTTAGGATTAGATACTTTATCGCCATCGCTGGTAATCACGAGGCTACTAATTCCTAAGTCAATTCCGATGGCTTTATCTGTTACTGGTAAAGGCTTAATCGTTGGGTCATCAAATCTTATTGAAATATGCCAACGTCCTGAGGGATGTAATCTGACTGTTACTGTGCTTGGTTCACAGCTTTCTGGAATTTGTCTTGACCATCTAATAGGTAAAGGTTCTGTGCATTTAGCTAAATAGATTTGTCTGTCTTTGAATTTAAAAGCAGACTTGGTAAATTCGGCACTTCCTCCTTGATGTTTTTTCTTAAAGTTAGGATACTTAGTACCAGCAATTCTCATTTTGAAATAAATAGAGCATTAACCCCGATTTTGGCAGGGAAAATATAGTACGAAGCAACTATTTTCTAGGAGAGGCGAACAATAAAAAAACAATTGGCTGGACAAATTAAGTATAAATACTCAAGCAATCAAAGAGGTTGGCTGAGAACGAACGGGGTTAAATCAGGAAGATAGTTCTGTTTTTAGAATAGAGAATTCAAGGGAAATAAAAATTTATAATTATTGTCAGCTAAGGTAAAATGGGTGAGATAGAAATCCACCAGCACGTCAAATTATTCCAAGATGGCTCAAAAAGCGGCAACCCTAGAAATTTCGGAATTAATGCAATTTTTACGTCAAGAATTAGATGATTTACCGATAGAGATGAGAGGAAACCTGGAAATAATAGAAAATATGAGGTAAAAGATGCCGTGATGGCGGCATTTTCAGTCTTTTTTACTCAGTCGCCGTCTTTTTTAGACCATCAACGTTTAATGAAAAGCAATAAGGGAAAAGATAATGCTGAAAGTTTATTTTCAATTAAAAAAATTCCTGGGGATAATCAAATAAGAAATTTGTTAGATCCAGTGCCAGCATCTAACATCTCTAGGACTTTTCAAAAAGTCTATGAATGGTTAAAGGAAAAGGGAGTTTTGGAAAAGTTTCTCTACTTAGATGGAGAAATGTTAGTGGCGTTAGATGGCACAGAATATTTCTCATCCAAGAAAATTAATTGCCCTCATTGTAACTGTCGTAATCATCGAAATGGAACTACAACTTATTTTCATGGCTGTGTCACACCGATAGGGGTTTCTCCTAAGCAAAAACAAGTAATTAATTTAGAGCCAGAATTCATTAAAAAACAAGATGGACATCAAAAACAAGACTGTGAAAATGCGGCCGTTAAAAGATGGTTAAATAGGAATCATAAAAATAAGTATGGTTATCCTGTAACTCTTTTAGGAGACGACTTATATTCTCACGAACCTGTTTGTGAATTAGCGATAAAACAAGGTTATAATTTCATTTTTGTTTGTTGGGAAACGTCGCATAAAACTTTATATGAATGGCTAGAATTTTTAGAAAAAAGTGGCGAAGTTAGGACCGTTGAAAAGAAACAATGGGATGGACGAAAAAATCTAATTTATCGTTATCGTTATGCTTCTAGAGTTCCCTTAAGAGAGGGGGACTCAAGTCTCGAAGTTAATTGGTGTGAAGTGACTGTTATTAATGAAAAAACCCAGAAAACTATCTACCAAAATAATTGGATAACTAATCATAAAATCACAGAAAATAATGTCGAAGAAATTGTCAAAGCTGGACGCAGCAGATGGAAAGTTGAAAATGAAGGCAATAACGTTCTTAAAAATCACGGTTATAATTTAGAGCATAACTTTGGTCATGGTCAGAATCATTTGTGCGAGTTCTTATTGTCTTTGAATTTACTAGCTTTTTTATTTCATACCGTGTTGGATTTAGTTAATTACACCTATCAAAAGATTCGTGAGCTATTAGTAACTCGGACTTCTTTCTTTAATGATATTCGTACCCTATTAAAATTTATTTGGTTTAAGAATTGGTCGGAATTTTTCTCATTTATTCTAACCGAATATGTCCCATTTAAAAAAGTAAATTCTAGTTAAAAATGTCAGAACTCTTGAAGGAGAAAAAGAAAATTGTTTATAAAAAAACTAAAAATTTTGTTAGAATTTCATCCAGATTTATGAGTTGAAATCAATTTTTCGTGGACAGATTTCTTAAAACCTGTCTATCTCCAGTGTTGGATGATAATTATCTGTCAAAAAATAATGCTTCTACACAAGTTCTCTATTTAAATAAGAGAATTTTATCTGATTTTTTTCAAAATGAGAATTGCTGACTTAGTACGACCAGCAAAGAAGTTAGTGAAAGCTGTTTGTAAATGTCTTAACCCTTGTTGTAAAGGTACACAGCTAACTTCGTTTAAAAACTCTAATTCTTCTTGCTTTTTCCAATCAGTTAGCATTGAAGACGTTTCAGTATATCCTACTCTTTCTTGTCTTTCGTACCATGCTTGTGTTCTGAGATGGAGAGCTTTATTGTAAACCAATCTTACACAGCCCAAAGTGCGCCGCAATAGCGACTCTTGTTCGGGTGTTGGGTAAAATCGGAACGAGTAGGCTTTTTCCATATCTCACATTCTAGCATATATCGTGTAAATGCGCTAATATTTAACAGTAAAGCCGTCGTAGAACGACGGGGTTTCAGACCCAAATTTTCGATGACTCAAAAGAGATGTTAATCTTTTTGGAGTTAGGTAGCTTCTGAAACGGATCCCCAAGATGAGCCTTGACCTTATCTAGGGTTAACTCGTGGTCAGCGTAAGTCTCACAAATATCACGCCATGCCTCTAAAAGGTCAGTCTCGCTAAACTTGGATATACTTTGCACGGCTGCAACTTGCATTTTTTACTCAAGGACAATAATATAGTTTAAGAGTCATAATTAGAAGCAAAGCACTCATTAAAAACATGATTAACCTAGAATTCACGGAAGAAGAAAAGAACTCACTGTATTATG
>NZ_JADBVM010000198.1:0-17475 GCF_020244875.1 Microcystis sp. M44BS1 | reverse complement strand
TTGTAAAGGTACACAGCTAACTTCGTTTAAAAACTCTAATTCTTCTTGTTTTTTCCAATCGGTTAGCATTGAAGAAGTTTCAGTATATCCTACTCTTTCTTGTCTTTCGTACCATGCTTGTGTTCTGAGATGGAGAGCTTTATTGTAAACTAATCTTACACAGCCCAAAGTGCGCCGCAATAGCGACTCTTGTTCGGGTGTGGGGTAAAATCGGTAAGAATAGGCTTTTTCCATGTCTCACATTTTAGCATATATTTCGTAAATGTGATAATATTTAACAGTAAAGCCGTCGTAGAACGACGGGGTTTCAGACCCAAAATTTTCGATGAACCCTATCAAGTCAATCTTTTTATCGGTGGTGTCAACCATTTCGGCAAGACCTACACGGTAACCGTTGTCGGCTGCTACCGCTAGAGCGTTTTTTTAATAGTGAGGAGTGAAAAATTATGGGATTCTCGCCCTGCCGCCTGCTGATCTGGACTTTGCTCGGTTTATCGTTTCCCGTCCCCAGTGTTCTTGCCGAAGCGATAGATGACGGGAAAGCGATCGCTCCCCTGACCGTTGCCCCTTCCTTCTGTGAGGGTTTTACCCCCTTGACCAATAGGGTCGCCCCCTTGGTATTCGAGGGGGAAACCCGAACCGAGGAATTACCCGACAGTGCCTGTGCCAAGGATCTGGCGGGAGTAGGAGCGCCCGTTTTGCCAGCCTCTCCCCCCACAGAACCCACCCCGGCTGCGACCCCGAACGCACCGGAAAATCCCGCTCCCCAAGGCCAAGAGGATCGAGGTTGGCAGATTAAATTTCAGCCCTACGCGACCATTCCGATCAATACCTACGGAACCGCAACGGCCCGGGGACGTACCGTCAACTATCATCTCGATCTCGGGGAAGTATTACAATCGCTCCGGGTGACGGGTAGCGCGCGCGTGGAAGCCTGGAACGGTCGTTTCGGTTTGATTTTCGACGGTTATTACGCCAGCTTGAGAAACGTGATCAACCTCCAGAAGACAAGGGTTCGAGAGCCGAATTTTATCAACTCCTTGAATTGGTTGCTGAGTCAGGATGCCAACCAGAGAATTCAAAAAGCGATCAATGGACTCGAAGGCATCTCCCAGTCGGTCGATCGGATACAAGGATTAAAAGAAGAGGGGAGCTTTCAAGAGGCAGGAGACAAAATTCGAGCCTTACGACAGGATATAGCCATAAAAACCGAACAATTAAGCCAATTACCATCGGCAGCCCAAGAATTGCGCGATCAGATACGGCAAGAAGTCGCCCTTCGGGAGGAACAATTACAGGAACTGGAAACGGCGATCGATAACGCTCGGCAACGTTTCCAGCAAGAGATCGTTCCGAAAATCGAGCAGGCGCAGGAACTAAAGACGACCCTCGCAGAAATTCGACAGGAGGTGCGGCAAGAGGTCGAGCGAAAAGCCGAGCGCCTAAACGAATTTAAACAGGCTCTTGACAGCCTTCAAGGACAATTGGCCGAACGCCAGAATACTTTACAAGAAATGGTCGTAAAAATTCAGACTCTCCCCGAGGTGGATATAGGTGAGATTCGGGATAATATCGATATTCGAGATCTCCGGGATTTAGAGAAGAAAATAGCAGAATTACCCCGCGATCCTGCCTTTAGCGATCGGCTAGGAAATTTGAAGGATTTTCAAGAAAAGCTCTCGCAAATACAGGAAGCTCTGGCTAGAGGGCAGGAAAAAATTCAAGAATTGCGGGGGTTAAAAGATAGCGAACCCCTGCAACAACTGCAAGCGAAGATTCAAGAGTTACGGGAGCTAAAAGATAGGGAACCCCTGCAACAACTGCAAGGGAAGATTGAGGAGTTGCGGCAGACTAAAGATAGCGAAATCCTCCAACAACTGCAAGGGAAAGTTCAGGAGCTACAGCAGTTAAAAGATAGCGAACCCCTGCAACAACTGCAAGCGAAACTCCAAGAGTTACGGGAGTTAAAAGATAGCGAACCCCTGCAACGACTCGAACAAGAAATTCAGAACGCCCGAGAATCGCTCGAACAACTAGAACAAACAATGCAACAGGTACAAGAATTCGCCGACAATCGCCAATTACAGCAACTCGAAGCGGATTCGGAAACAAACCTACAATTCGATCAGGGCATCTACGATTTCGCCGTCAGTTACCACATCGGCACTCCGATCAGCCACGAACTGCCCGAAAAACCCTCTAATCGCTCTTTTCCCTTAATTTGGTTCCAGCCCTATGCGGGCCTTCGTCTCAATAGTATCAGCATCGATATCGAGCAAACGCTTACCGTACAGCTATCCAGTCCCCTCGTCAACTTCAGCCAAACCTTCCAACAAACCTTCAGTCAGGGGAGAACTTGGTTTGAACCGCTCCTCGGCGGGAAATTTGGGGTACAGGTGTCTGATCCGATCACTTTATGGATTCGGGGAGACGCTTCCGGTTTCGGGCTGGCCGGCGATACAGATCTAAGCTGGAACCTCCTCTTCGGAGTCGATTGGTGGGTGAATCGCCAAATTTCCCTGCAATTCGCCTATCGTTTCTACGGGATCGAGTATAAAAACGGTAGTGGCGATAACGCATTCGGTTTTACGGAAAACTTTAACGGACCCTTTCTCGCCGCCACTTTTCACTTTTAACTTAGTGTCAGCATTCGTCCCTCGCGCTTAGTGCGATGGGACGGGGCTTTTCAAGGGGCGAAGTAATTCGCCCCAGGGTTCCCCTCAAGAATGCTGACCAACATATAGACAATTCCCCAAAACTATGTTATCATAGTTATAGTTTCTTGATAACTCTTATGGACAAAGCGTACAAATTCAGACTTAAGCCTAATACCGAGCAAGAAATAGCCTTAGCTAAAAGCTTTGGCTGTTGTCGTTGGTTTTGGAATTATTCCCTGAATTTATGCCAAGAAACCTATAAAACCACGGGAAAAGGACTGACACGAAACTATATTCAAGGACTATTGCCCAGTCTCAAAAAAGAATATGAGTGGTTGACAGATGCTTATTCCCAGTGCTTACAGGTTGTTGCTTTGAACTTATCGCAAGCTTATCAAAATTTCTTTGAGAAACGAGCTAGATTACCAAGATTCAAATCTAAACATGGTAAACAATCAATTAGCTATCCAGCTAAGGTCAAATTTGAAGGTGACTACCTCAAATTACCGGGTAAAGTTGGCTTAGTTTATTGTGTTCGTCATCGGGAATTTGCAGGAACAATTAAAACCGTTACTATCTCAAAAAACCCAGACGGTAAATACTACGCTTCTATTTTAGTTGATGATGGACAATCTCCCCTGCCCCCCTTGATAAGGGGGGTGCCGAAGGCGGGGGGATCTACCCTTAATCAGGGTGGTGACGAAGACGGGGGGATAGATGGAAAAGCCATAGGAATTGATTTAGGACTTAATCATTTTGCTATTACCAGCAATGGTAGTAAATATGATAATCCTAAACATTTTGCTAAACATCAACGCAATCTAAAAAGGAAACAACAAAAGCTATCGCGTAAAAAGGAGGGAAGTAACAACCGTGAAAAAGCTAGACGTAAAGTAGCTAAAGTTCACTCTAAAATCTCAAGATGTCGTGAGGATTTTCTCCACAAGCTATCCCGTAAGATAGTTAACGAAAACCAAGTTATTGCTGTAGAAAACCTCAATGTTAAAGCCATGGTACGCAATCATAATTTAGCTAAGGCTATTAGTGATTGTAGTTGGGGAATGTTTTGTACAATGCTTAAATACAAGGCAGAATGGCAAGGAAAAACCTATATCGAAGTTGATAGGTTTTTCCCTAGTTCTAAGACTTGTCATGTCTGTCTAAATCAAGTGGGTAGTTTATCCCTTGATATGAGAATATGGACTTGTGAACATTGTCAGACAACTTATGACCGGGACATAAATGCGGCAATAAATATTCGAGATGAAAGCTTACGGATATTGTCGTTAGGAACTAGCGATACTGCCTATAGAGGGGATGTCAGACCAAAAGCTGGGCGTAAGTCTGTCTTGAGGCAATCCCCTGTGAAATAGGAAGCTCTCAACGACCTTGAGAGTAGTTCACTTATTGTCATTTACCCTAGCCAAAAACCGCATGATTAGCCATAGTTTACCAGGTCGTTTTCCCAGAAATAATCCCACCCGTCGGCTGCGAGCTTTTCTCCTAGGTCTTTTCGCCGCGGGTATGACCGCTTTACCCCTAAAAGCCGCCGAAGAAATTGAATTTGTCTATACTCCCCTCGTCTTTTCCGTATCGGTAGCATCCCTAGAAACCTTTGCTAAAGAAGGCAAAATCGACGCTAATTTAAAAAGATTTCTGGCCAGAGCAACTCCCGAAGCAAGAGAGCAGTTTCGTGAAGCTTTATTAACAAAGATTGACATCGATCCTATTTTACTATCTCGTTTTTTTAATAGTGTGATGGGTGCTGATATGCTCTATCGTTTGGGCAAAGGCATCACCATTGAAGGGGGAATTAATGGTAAATATGCCCTGCGGGGTGCGATTGTTAGTGCCGCTTTTGAGCCGGGGGGATTAACCCTTTTAAACATCCTGAAAAAATTACCCAATAATATCCAGTTACAGGGGGAAGAAATCCTGGGATTAGCTAAAGCCCTTGATTATGCCGTTTATGTGGCGGAAATATTTATTAAAGATATGCGCCTCTGGACAGCCGAGGAAGCGGCTGCCGTTAAACCAGCGATTAATTATGCCAGTTTACCCGATTTGCGTCAGCGCGGTAGCTTTCAGGTAAAAAAAGAAGTTTGGAACCTAACCGATAGCAGTCGCAATCGCAGTTTATATGTAGATGTTTATATCCCGCAAACTTTCCGAGACGGTAAAACACCTGTAATTATTTTTTCCCACGGATTAGCCTCGCGACCAGAAGATTATGCCCAAGCAATTGAACATCTAGCTTCCTACGGATTTTTAGTAGCAGCACCGCAACACCCCGGCAGTGATATTAAATACCTGCAAGGAATGTTAGCTGGGTATTATCGCAATATTTTTGATCGAGATGAGTTTATTAACCGACCCAAAGATATTAGCTTTGTCATCGATGAATTAGCAAGACGTAATGCTAGTCAATTTCAAGGTAAACTTAACCTCACTAATGTGGGAGTAGCTGGTCATTCCTTCGGAGGTTATACTGCCATTGCTGTGGCCGGTGCTTCCATCGATTTTGATAATCTTGCTAAAGATTGTAACCGTCCTTATTCCGGGATTAATATCGCAATTTTACTGGAATGTCGCGCCCTAGAATTGCCTAGACAGGTCTATAATTTTCGCGATGAACGAGTCACGGCCGTCTTTGCAGCTAATCCCGTTAACCGCAGTATTTTTGGGGAAAAAGGTTTAAGTAAAATCTCGATTCCTGTCCTCCTGGGTTCTGGAAGTTATGACCCGGCAGCTAATCCGATTTTTGAACAGGCCATTCCTTTTACTTGGTTAAAAACGCCAGATAAATATCTGGCCATGGTCGAGGGACAAGCTCATGTAAATTTTACGGAATTGGATGCAGGAATGCAGAAAACCCTGGAATCTGTGGTCGATATCACTTTGCCTAATCAAAATTTAATCGAGGATTATACGGGGGCTTTATTGGTGGCTTTTTTTGAAGTTTATATTGCTGATAATGAAAAGTTTCGTCCTTTTCTTCTGTCTAGTTATGCAGAATATCTCAGTCAGGGACAAAAGTTTAAATTAGACTTTATTACTGCCGCTTCTGACGAGAAATTATCTCAATTAATTGAAAAATTGCGAGTACATAGGCAATAGTAAAACGTAGGGTGCGTTAGACGGCAAAAATTCCTGTTTTGACTTGAAGGTAACAATCCGTCCTAACGCACCACCTATCATCAACTAAGTAAAACGTAGGGTGCGTTAGACGGCAAAAATTCCTGTTGCGACTTGAAGGTAACAATCCGTCCTAACGCACCACCTATCATCAACTATGTAAAACGTAGGGTGCGTTAGACGGCAAAAATTCCTGTTGCGACTTGAAGGTAACAATCCGTCCTAACGCACCACCTATCATCAACTAAGTAAAACGTAGGGTGCGTTAGACGGCAAAAATTCCTGTTTTGACTTGAAGGTAACAATCCGTCCTAACGCACCACCTATCATCAACTATGTAAAACGTAGGGTGCGTTAGACGGCAAAAATTCCTGTTTTGACTTGAAGGTAACAATCCGTCCTAACGGACCACCTATCATCAACTAAGTAGCTGGTTACAATTAAAGATAAAATACAAAAAACCAGAAGCCTGTCCCACTATCTAACAGTTAATTGAGATTACTTACTTATTAAGTGTCAAGTTCGTTGTTTTCTTTTCACTGATGACTGATGACTGATGACTGATAACGGAAAAATCTCCCCACTGCCCCCCTGCAAAAAAGATTCTCTTGAGTTGTATAATCTCTAAAGGATTAGCGTACTCAAGAAAAAAATTATTTCATGCTCAGAAAAATTAGACTATCATACTTTGGCTTAATTTTAGGCAGTATTTTAACGGTTATCGGGATCATCGGTTATGCCCAAGGTAACGCCACGGTAAATTTAGCGGGGTTTTTCTACGGATTACCGTTATTATTGGGAGGTTTAGCCCTAAAAGCTTCAGAAATCAAACCTATACCCTTCAGTCAACCCACTAGCCCCGAAATATTGCAATTGCGCCAACAACAGGCCACTGTCACCCAAACCAAACTTCGCAACGATGTCACCCGCTATCGCTACGGACAGGAAGTGCATCTGGATGAAGCCCTAGAAAAGCTGGGATTAAGCCCCACGGACGAGGAAAGACCGACTTTAGTGGCAATTCGTGAAACTGCTGTTGATTCCGCCTATTGTCTCACCCTAGAATTTGAATCGCCCCTTTTACCCCTAGAAAAGTGGCTGGCAAAACAGGAAAAAATCGAAAGATACTTTGGCCCAGGAATTAGAGCCGAAATTAAGCAAGTTGATGAGGAAAAAATTGATTTAGCCCTAATTACTATTCCTAACGCCTAAATGCTCACGCCTATTCAGTATGGCTTCTTGGCAATTGCTGCGGTGGCTGCCGGCTTAATTAATGCTCTTGCCGGTGGCGGTAGTCTGATTACTTTTCCGACGCTGATGGCGGTGGGTATCCCACCGGTAATGGCAAATGTGACTAATACCGTCGCTTTATGCCCCGGTTATCTGGGGGCAACTCTCGCCCAAAAAAAAGACCTGCACGGGCAACAAAAACGGATTAGGTTATTACTACCATCGGCAGTTATTGGCGGCATTATCGGTGGTATTTTGCTGTTAAATACTAGTGATAAAGTATTTGAGCGCCTGATTCCTTTTCTGATTCTTTTAGCGGCGGCTTTATTGGCTTTTCAAGATACTTTACGCTCTTGGTTGCAGCGGCGACAGGGGGACGAAAATGGTCATATCCCAGAAATTTTGGCGGTTTTACCCATCGCTCTCGCTTCAATTTATGGTGGTTATTTTGGGGCGGGTTTAGGGGTGATTGAGTTGGCAATTTTGGGCTTATTTATCAAGGATAATCTCACGAGATTAAATGCTTTAAAACAGTTGCTTTCTTTGGTGGTTAATGTAGCGGCATCTTGGTTTTTTCTCTTTTCTAATCAGGTAGATTGGTCGGCGGCGATAGTGGTAGCAATTGGCTCTTTAATTGGGGGTTTATTGGGGGGAAAACTAGCCAGAATTATCTCTCCTAGTTATCTGCGCTGGACTGTGGTAATTCTGAGTATTATTATCGCTACAGTTTATTGGCTTCGTTAACAAAATGTTTGTCAATAAGGTGTTTTATTGATGGAGATTGATATATTTTTTCCTAGTTCTCAAACCTGTTCTATAGCGTTTCCCAATCTCATGAGGTACACCAAAATCTTAACTCCTGACTCCTCAAAACCTAAGACTCTGTACCTCACAACTATAGAAATTGCTATAATTGTCTCTATCATACCAAATCCGTAAGGTGGGCGTAAGTCTATCTTCAGGCATTCCCCCGTGAGTTCAGAAGCCCCGACAATCTCGCCCAGCGGGTAGTTCACCCTAAAAAGATTGTCCCACTTCTAAGACTTTCGTTTGTCCGTTGCGAGACAAAATAACCTGTTGACTACCAACTTCCACTAAAGTCCAACCGTTGATAAATTCCCCCGGAGAAATACGCGTCGTTATCCCCTTATTATCAAATAAAGCTGAAGATCGATCGCCTAAATCCATCACCCCCACCAGGGTATTTTTCACCTGATTATTAGTGGGAATAACCGCTGCCAACGGCCGATTCACTTGGGGGGCAGCCGGTAATGGTGGCGCGGAAATGTCGGGATTTGGGGGTGTAACCGGGGCAATTTTGGCAGTGGTTTTAGGGGGTTGGGGATAAACGGGAACGTAAATTCTTTCTATTACCCTAGGACTATTATTAACCGGTAAATTAGCGGGTGGTGGTGGTGGAACCGTGGCTACCGGAGAAGGGTTATTTTTAGGAGAAGGATCAGGATCGGGGGATGAAGTTGCACCTTGGCGATCGATAATAGTCAGAGATGATTGCAGATAGGCGATAAACTTTTGATCTTCTGGGGAAATCGTGCCATTTTGAGAGACAGGGGCATTTTTTTGACTGATTAGCCATGCCACCACCCAACCTAGATAGACGCAAGCAATGACAAAAATAACTTTATCTAGGGGCATTCTCGGATTTTCTTCATCGCCCGCTGCCATATTTTTTGCACTCCTCGATCGCTGCTGTCGTTTCGATTCTAACAGGATAGGGCATTGCCAAAAACAATTTTTTAATTTCCCCAAATCCCCCTAGGGGGGATATAGTAGAGAGAGAATGATGTATCTTAATATAAGTAAAGTTTTGTAACAATTCTGAAATCCTTTGCTCAACTCTACCCTAGTCCCCAGCAATCCCAATCGCCTGAAACCCCTAGTCCCTAACTGGGAAAAATGTCAATCCGTCTTTTGGACAGCAGCATTTCTGGTATCAGTCCCCGTGTTCATACAAGCACCCCTAGTGCGCTACTATCCCGAAATTAGTCTAGGTTTAACCGTTTTCTGGGTGGGGTTAGGGATTTGGCTGCTCAAACAACCAAAAACCAGTCTTTGGGGGGATTTACTTTTGGGCTTTAGTTGGAGTTGGTTAGCAGGCTCTCTGTACTGGGGTTGGTGGCGTTGGGAACCGTTGATCCATATTCCCATGGAAGCGATCGGGCTGCCCTTTGTTCTCTGGGGATTATGCAAAGGTCGCGGCAAAGTGGGCAATCTTTTCTATCTGGGTTCTTTGTTAGGAACAGCCATCACCGACTTATATTTCTATCTAACGGGACTAATTCCCTACTGGCGACAATTAATGACCGTGGAACTAGACCCCAACCTAGTATCGCCGATATTTCATAACGCTTTGGCCCAAATTCAGACCCCCTGGGGCATCAGTTGGGCGATCGTACTGCTCAACCTGCTCCTAGCGATCGGTATCTATCCTTTGCAAAAACGAGTGTGTCATTGGTGGGCATTTAGCGGAGCCGTATTGAGTACAATTTTAGTCGATGGTTTATTTTGGATTACCGCTTCTCTGGCCTAAGGGTTTTCCTAGCTAATTCCCGTTTCCACCTATTCACTTAGATAGATGAAAATGTGCGGAATCTCGCGATATAATGTGTAGTTACCTCCATCTATACATTGCCGCTTATGTAACCGTGGATATACTAGGACAAAATCCTTATTTACTACTCCATACCGAGAAGGGACAGCGTTTTTTCCCTCTCGTGGGGAGACCTTACTGGACAATCGGACGGAGCAAAGATAACGCTATCGTGATTAAAGACCAGTGTATCTCTCGCAATCACGCTATTTTACAATCCACAGAAACAGGAGATTTTTATCTGATCGATCTCGGTAGTCGCAATGGAACTTTTGTCAATGGCAGAAGGGTAGCTATTCCCGGTACTATCCATGACAAAGATCGGATCACCTTTGGCAAAACCGAAGTGCAGTTCTATCGTCCTACTCCCACTAATATAGGCAAGCAACCGCACAATTTAGAATGGGATACCCTCACCTCCACCGTCCATGAACGTCGCTTAACATCGGTGATGGTGGTAGATATACGAAATTTTACGGCTTTAACCCAGCAATTAGACGAAAAAGTGCTTTCTTCTCTGATTGGCAATTGGTTTCGCCATGCCGGGAGTATTATCCGCAGTTCCGGCAGTTGGGTAGATAAATATATTGGTGATGCGATCATGGCCATCTGGTTTCACGGCCAACAGGAAGTCAATCAAGACGATATCTTGCAAATTTTCCAAGCAATTACGCAAATATACAAGATGACCCGCGCCTTAAGCGAAGAATATCCCTTACCCTTTAAATTACGCATCGGTGCGGGAGTGAATACCGGTTATGCCATGGTCGGCAATACTGGCAGCGGTGAACATCCAGATTATACGGCGATCGGTGATACGGTCAACGCCGCTTTTCGTTTAGAGTCGGCCACTAAAGAAATAGGTAGGGATTTAGCCATCGGAGCCACTACCTACAGTCATCTCATCGGTTTACCCTATCTCCACCAAGCTTTTGAGCAAAATACCGTCAGTCTGAAAGGATACGACGATAGCACCATTACCTACGGAACCACTTTTGATGATTTGGATCGTTTCCTCGATGCCAATATTAGTGAGGAGATAACTGGAATTACAGGATTTATCGGCAGTGTCTGAAGATTGAAATTAAACGACATTTCAGTGATCAGTAAACAGTAATCAGTAATCAGTGAAAAGACAGTAGGAAACTTCTATTTAATACTGTACACTTAAAACTCAAATCTGATGACTGATAACTGATAACTGATAACTGATAACTGACCTACTCCTCGGCAGCGGCGAGAACTAAATCTTCCTCTTCCAGGGCGGGAGGAACTTCGATTTCTGCGACTACTTCCGAGACAGTCCGGCCTTCCGCTTCCGCTAGACGTTTTTCTCGGTATTTAATCGCCATTTCTTCCGCTTTTTCAAACACTAACGGGCGATTTTTGAGCATATCTCCCGGTTCTGGTTCTAATTGTTTAGTTGAGAGGGAAATGCGACCTCTTTCGGCATCGAGATCGATAATCATCACTTTCAACTCATCATTGACATTAAAAACCGTGTGGGGGGTGTCAATGTGATCGTGAGAGATTTCGGAAATATGCAGTAAACCACTGACTCCACCAATATCGATGAAAGCACCGTAGGGCTTGATTCCGCGCACGGAACCGATTACCACCTGTCCCACGGCTAAACCGTTCATCTTGCGTTCCACTAAAGCGCGACGATGACTTAAAACCAGACGGTTGCGATCCTCATCCACTTCTAAAAACTTTAAGGGCAATTCCTGACCGACTAAATCCTCTTTCGCTTCTCTGGTGCTAATGTGAGAACCGGGGATAAAGCCACGGAGACCTTCAATTCTGACTAATGCTCCACCACGGTTAGTGGCGAAAACATTCGAGCGCACGGTAGCATCTTCTTTTTGCAATTGACGCACCCGTTCCCAAGCGCGCATATATTCAATGCGACGGATCGACAGGGTTAGCTGTCCATCTTCATTCTCGTCGGTAAGAATGAAAAATTCCCTGGTTTCGTTGGGTTGTAAAACTTCTTCGGGATTATCGACGCGGTTGATCGACATCTCCTGCACGGGGATAAAAGCGGCGGTTTTAGCACCGATATCGATGAGCGCTCCCCGGGGTTCCATACTGAAAACAGTCCCGGCGACAACATCTCCCGGACTGAAATGATAATCGTATTTGTCTAGAAGGGCGGCAAAATCTTCATGGGTAAAGCCTATGTTTTTGTTTGCGGTTTTTTGGGTGGTCATGTACGTTGTTTGGGCCTCGGAATTTCCGTAGGTTTTTCCTCCTATGTGATGTACAGTTTCTAAATCAAGGAGATGCCTCCTAATTTAGTTTCTAGGTAGGGCCTAGGGGATGAACTGTCGCATCCGGCTTTCTTGCAGGCAATCCGCCTTAAGAATGACTTTTAAGAATCTAACCAGAGCTTGGGCTTTAAATAGCACAAGGGATCCTCATTATAACTGAATCGGGAACTATTTAAGACGAGGTGATCACGCTGGCTTCTCCCACTGGAGACCAAGAAGGATAGGCGCGTTCGATTTCGGAGGATTGCAGCAGAGCTAAAGCGGCGATAAAGTCTCTAATTCCCTGAAAATTGCCGTAAACCGAAGCAAAGCGCACATAGGCCACTTCCGATTCTTGCCGGAGGTATTCCAGGACTAATTGACCGATCTCCTGACTTGTTACTTCCCGTTTTGAGTCTTGCTGCAAACGGGATTCGATATCATTGACGATCGCCTCTAATCTTGAGTGAGGAATGCCGGTTTTTTCGCAAGCGCGGACGATCCCCCGCAGCAGTTTGCAGCGATCAAAAGACTCCCGTTTCCCATCTTTTTTAATCACCGTGATCGGCACGAATTCGATGCGCTCGTAGGTGGTGAAGCGATATTTACACTGTAAGCATTCACGACGACGACGAATGCTCTGACCGTTTTCGGAGGAACGGGACTCTAAAACGCGACTATCGGTATGCTGACAATTAGGACACTGCATAGGAGGCGCTCGGCGAGGGGAACCTTTAATTTAAGCCTTTAAATACGAAAACCAGAGCCGCTAACCTGCTTTTGACAAGCGGGCGGCTCAGGGAAGAAAATTATTAAGTTAAACGGAGTGAAGAAATTTACTTTTGAATCCGGGGAGGTTCCCGGAAGGCGATGGCGAAGAAAATTACCGACAAAGCCATAGTTAAAACTAAAATGTAAGCGACGCTTTCCATGGTTGGACATCCTACAAGACTGCTATAACAATCCTATAGTATCAGGAAATGAGCTTTTCGGCTTGTCTGGGGATGTAATCTACATCCCCAGAATCAGTGGCAATCTATTTAACGCTAACTTTTGCCCCAGCATCTTCCAGTTTTTTCTTGATGGCGGCGGCATCATCTTTGTTAGTGCCTTCTTTAACCGCTTTGGGAGCGGCTTCTACTAGGTCTTTCGCTTCTTTGAGTCCTAAACCAGTCAATTCGCGTACTACCTTAAGGATAGCAATTTTCTTGTCGGCGGGAACTTCTTCGAGAACGACGTTAAATTCGGTTTGTTCTTCCACAGCTTCAGCAGCAGCCGCAGGAGCAGCCCCGGGAGCAGCCATAATTATGCCACCAGTTGGAGCGGCGGCGCTAACTCCAAAGGTTTCTTCGATACCTTTGACTAATTCCGCAGCTTCTAAGAGGGTAAGGGTTTTGAGTTTTTCTAAGATTTCAGCTACAGCAGACATGGGTTAGACTCCTAATTGTTTGTAAGTGATTGATTGGCGCGGTGTCAAGCCGCTTCTTTTTCTTCTTGACGGGCCACGGCATCGACGGCACGGGCCAAAGATGCGGGAACTTCGTTGATGCTGCGGGCCAGTTTGGTGGCAATGGCGTTGATTGCTCCAGCGGCCTGAGCGATTAACTGTTCTTTCGACGGTAAATCAGCGATCGCTTTGATCTGATCTTCTGTTAACAGTTGACCTTTGGTCCCTTCTTTGAGGACACCGCCGCGCAATTCGGTTTTTTTGCTTTCTTTTTTGAACTCTTGATAGGCCTTGAAAGCTCCACCGATATCCTCTTTTACGAGCAGAAAGGCGGATGTTCCCGATAAAAGGCTTTTCATCGGTTCCCAGCCACTATCTTCAGCGATCGCCAATCCCATCAAAGTATTTTTGGTGACTTTACAAATCGTTCCCGTGGGGCGCAATTTGCGGCGTAGATTGCTGATTTCGGCGACGGTTAAACCTTGATAGTCGATGACCATCGTTAATTGAGCTTCGCTAAGGGAGGTTTTTAATTCCTCTAGAATTACTCCCTTGCTTTCTCTGCTTCTCCCCATCCCTTGTTCACCTCCTGTATGCGGGGGACCTGTTCCAGAGGCGCAAAAATAACCCCTTGTAGCGCCGGGGTTGAGTGGAGAGAATCCAGTTCAGGCATGACCAAGACAGAAAATATCTCTCTTTAGTCTTTTTGGCTGCTGTTTTCTCGCTTTGACCTCGGCAGGGTATTTAAGCTGTTTCGCCCCTGCTGTCTTTGGCTTAAGCCAGTCCCCTATTATAACATTACTGCGGGATTTATGTCAAGCCCTGGGAAGGAGCGAGCGCGGCGATCGCATCTAAGACTAAATCCTGTTTTGAAAAGGTATCCGAGGTAAAACCGAGGGTTCCTTCAAACTGATATTTTAGGTAAATATTGAATCCTAGCTTTCTTGGGTATGTGAGCGGGGTTTGTGTTTGGTTCGGAGAGTAAAAACGAGGAGCAATTCCTTGAAAATCTCACGGGTTGACGCACAAAAATTAACCCCAGAAGAAACAGGAGAACTCGCTCCACTGCGAGCGATCATGACCAAGTCCCGCGCCAAGAATTAGAATTACTGGACTTACCCCATACAGAAATACTAAAAAATTAACAAAACCCTTACTGCCTGGGGCTTATCAGAAAAAGTTGACAAGCCACCACTGGGTACATTTTCCGCTTGAAAATGGCTGTACCGTTGACTGTATCTGGAGTAGAGCGATTCCGTAGAGTTGGCTGTATAGTGATCGCTAACCTGATGGTAACAGATAGTGTCATTAATCTCTAGAGTCAGCGATTCCCTCTGTAGCCATGTTTTTACTGGTTTTCTGCCTCGAAACACGCTATAATGGTCGAAGGGTCAAATTGGAAAATTTTTGCCTCAAACCCTGTCTGCGTAAGAACTTCAGGATTTTGTGTCCAATAGTCCATTGGTATTGTATTGCTTTAACTCAGGCTCTGTAAGACTTTTAGCCATAGCTAGTATGTTTATATGGGGGAAGTCCAGGAATTAGTGAGAACTTTGGTCACGGAAAAAGTCAAGGCGGGACAATTAAGGCTTAATTATCTTTAATCGTCCCCGAAGAGCCAATTTTAGAAAAACTCAACGGGAAGAACTATCATGTTGACAAAAACTTTCAGCCTTCTCTCGGTCGTTTTAATCCTCGGACTAACCTCGATCGGGGTTGTTGCCGCTACTAAAGATAAGGCTACCGAACTTCCGAAAAACTGTCAGTACCTCAAGGAAGTAGCCACTAATCAGACCCGGATCCGCAAACAGATCGATGCCATAGGAAAGAAGAACTTTAACACCGATTTCGCCGTTCCCTCGGGGGTGAAATTTGCCTCTTTTAAGGGAGTAATGGTTCCCGAAAACGATGGCAAATACGGAGTGACGATCAATCTCAAATATGCCGATAATTCAGTCAATAGCGCCTTCCAGAAAAATGTCGAAATGAAACGGGGCGAAACCTATTCTTTACCCTTCCAATCACCCACGGGTAGACAGCCCTATCAGATTAATTTTAATATTAACGGAGCGAATAATAACGCCTACACGATCGCGGTAATGGCCTGTAAATAGCGATCGCTCTTATTGATAACCCTCTGGAGAGGCGATCAAAAAGGCGATCACTGGCCGACAGGAAAGTTTTCCGTCAGGGCTAAAGGTCGAGGTAGCTTTTGAATGGAAAGTCCCGCAAAAAAGACATTCCCACTCACGGATATTTAAACGCTTTCTTGCCACCAATATTCCCACAACGCCGAACTTCGATGACAGGAGAAGAGTGAGGATGGCGACTCGATTAAATTTTTCTAGGGAGCGGTTTTCCCTACCCGGGTTAAAGCGTCTGCGCTCCTATCGCTCGGCTTGGTTGCAGGGAGATGTCATCGCGGGGATCACCGTGGCGGCCTATCTCGTTCCCCAATGTCTGGCCTACGCGGAACTGGCCAGAGTACAACCGATCGCCGGATTATGGGCGATCCTACCGCCGCTGCTCATCTATGCGCTGCTCGGTTCCTCGCCACAACTCTCCGTCGGGCCGGAATCGACGACGGCAGTAATGACCGCCGCCGCTATCATGCCGCTCGTCGCCGGGGATAGTAGCAACTACGCCAGTCTGTGTAGTCTATTGGCCTTACTCGTGGGGATCGTCTGTTGCTTGGGAGCCTTCGCCCAGTTGGGATTTCTCGCCGATCTCCTCTCCAAACCGATCCTCGTCGGCTACATGGCCGGGGTAGCGGTGATCATGATCGTCGGTCAGTTGGGAAAAATTAGCGGGATGTCACTAAAAGCCGAATCGCTTTTCGGACAGATCGGGGAATTTTCCGAACATTTATCCGAGATTCACCCACCAACTCTGATTCTCGCCGCCGGTGTTTTAATTTTTCTGCTATTGGTACAACGTCGCTTTCCCAATGCCCCCGGTCCTTTACTCGCGGTTCTACTGGCGACATCGGCAGTATATTTGTTCCAGCTGAACGAGCGCGGCATCGCCGTGATCGGGGAAATTCCCGCCGGTTTACCGAGTTTGAAAGTACCGAGGGGTTTTTCTCCCCAGCAGTTCGTCTATTTACTCTCCTCGGCCATCGGTATCGCCCTCGTCGGCTATTCCGATAACGTCTTGACCGCGCGCGCGTTCGGGGCGAAAAACGACTATCGCATCAATGGCAATCAGGAATTACTTGCGCTGGGAGCGGTGAATATTGGCAACGGGATAATGCAAGGCTTTCCCGTCAGCAGTAGCGGCAGTCGCACAGCGATCGGCGATTCTCTGGGCAGTCGATCGCAACTGTTTTCCCTCGTGGCTTTTTTGATCGTAATTTTGGTACTTTTGTTCTTACGCCCGCTGCTTTCCCAGTTTCCGAAAGCGGCCCTGGGGGCGATCGTGATTTACGCCGCGCTCCGTCTGATCGAGATATCGGAGTTCAAGCGTCTGCGTCGTTTCAAAACCAGTGAGTTCCGATTGGCACTCGTGACTATGTTCGGTGTCCTGGCCACCGATATCCTCGTCGGGGTAGGCGTTGCTGTGGGGTTATCGGTGGTCGATCTGTTCACGCGACTGATGCGACCACACGATGCGGTTTTGGGGGAAGTGCCGAATCTCGCCGGTCTGCACGATATCGAGGATTGGCAGGGTGCGACGACGATCCCCGGTTTGGTTCTCTACCGTTACGACGCGCCCCTCTGTTTCGCCAATGCGGAGAATTTTCGGAAACGGGCAATAGCGGCGATCGAAGCGGAGAAAGTTCCCGTCGAGTGGTTCGTTCTCAACGCCGAAGCGATTCTAGATATCGATATTACGGCAGTCGATATGTTGAAAGAATTACATCGAGAATTAATCGGCCGTGGTATTACTTTCGCCATGGCAAGAGTGAAGCAAGATTTATATCAGCAATTAAAAAAAGGAGACCTATCCGAGACGATCTCGACCGAACGTATTTATCCAACTCTAGAAAAAGCGATCGAAGCGTTTCATCGGAAATTTTGGGTCTGAAACCCCGCCGTTCTAGGTTGGCTTTACGTTAGAATTAAAAGGCCAGTCTCGAAAACCAAGTGGACGGCGCAGCACCTGGAAAACTCGGCTTAGGGGGTTCCGACCAGAAAAGCTTGG
>NZ_JADBVM010000197.1:0-4926 GCF_020244875.1 Microcystis sp. M44BS1 | reverse complement strand
TACCCTAGAAAACTATATAAGTCATGAAGTGGCCTACTTCTCCTTTGGGGCGGCAAATCCCGATGGGGCGGAACATTTACGGTCAAGGGGGAATAATATCTTTGGCTTTGAGGATTTACCGGGGAACTTACCCAATATCAGTGATAACGACTTTAATGATGGGATTTTGGCGTTTAATTTTATTGCTTAATCGTCAGGAGCAGGTTTGACAAGCCATTTCCTCTGGGAGTTGCCGGTGGTTGTCTTTTTCTGACTGCGAATCACCGTCATTTGTCGCCCCACAGGACTCATTACCGTTTCTGATTAATGGTGGCATGGCTGGCTTCCAATCCAGCAATGATTTATTAATAAATATCACTGGATTTACCGGTACTTTACCAGCTTTAGGGAGCATTCCAGTGGGTAATTTCTTTATCTAAGTGTCTAAGGCGTAGGGTGCGTTAGGCGGCCATCAATTCCGTCAAAAAACCAAAATTAACAAGCCGCCGTAACGCACCACCTCTATCATTAAATTGGTGCGTTACGCTATCGCGCTTCACACCCTACTGGACTATTATTAAATCTGTAGGGTGTAGGGTGCGTTAGGCAGCTACCAATTCCGTCAAAAAACCAAACAACTCAAATCACCAAGAAAACGGGTTTCTTCGAGAAACTATTTAGAAACCCGTTTTCTTTGAGAAACCCGTTTTCTTGTAATGGGTTAAATCCGATCGCTGGGGGGTTGCCGCTCTAATTTTTCCAAAATTCGCTTGAGCAAGACACTATAAACAGGTTCGCCACCTAGAATATGAGCGGTGATGGCAGCACAGATACAAGTTAGTAAAATCGGCAGTGCCACCAAAAAATTATCCGTCAATTCCATCACCAACATGACGGCGGTGAGGGGAGCGCGGACCGTGGCCGCCACTAATCCCCCCATCCCAGCGACGGCAAAAACCCCGGGTTGGGGCAGTTGACCGGGAAACCAAGCATCGCACACTTGTGCCAGCCCTAAACTGAATAGAGTGGCCAAGGCTAACATGGGGGCAAAAATCCCGCCAATTTCCCCGGAACCATAACAAATCATTGTCAGGAGAAAGCGCCCTAAGAAAACCAGCAGCAAGACCGCTCCTGGAGCTTCACTATTAAAAGTCCAGATGACCGATTCATCGCCACTGCCAACTAAGGGAGCGTAGCGCCAACCGAGCCAACCGATCGCACTTCCCACCAATAACCCCAGCAGTTGGGAAGGAAGTCCCCGCAGCCGGCCAAACCAGTCTAGGGAACGAAACAGGAAAAAATTAAAATAATAGCCAACGATTCCCAGCCCAACCCCCAAAATCACGAACATCCAGAGAGTCCCTAGAGGAACTCTCTCGAAATGGGTGATTTTCATGAAACCCTCTTGACCTACAAGCAGCCGGAGGACAATGGCCGCCGTGATAGAGGCAACCATCACTGAACGGTAGGACAAAATCCACGAGTCAAATTTGGGGCGTACTTCTTCGGTGACAAACAAGATACCGGCGATCGGGGCATTGAAAGCTGTAGTTAATCCTGCTCCTGCTCCCGAAGCGATCAGGATACGCGCCTGTTCAGAGGAGGCCCCGACGAAAGCAGCCACCATCTTACCGATGGCACCTCCGATTTGAATGGTCGGCCCTTCAAAACCAGCAATCATCCCCGCCCCAATGGAGAGCATTCCGCCAAAAAACTTGACCGGCAGGACTCGCCGCCAGTCGAAGGGCAAGAGGTTGTCGAGCGCCCCTTCAATCTGGGGAATGCCGCTGCCAGCCGTATCCGGCGCTACCCTCCGCACCAGCCAGAAGCTGACATAGACCATCCCCCCGGCTACCAGGCTAGGGATTAACCAATTCAGAATCGGGTAATCAGCCAGAGCAGCAGCCAGTTGTTGCCGTTGCTGGAGGATGTGGTGTACGGTCATCCGAAAGCCAGTACCCACTAAACCAGCTAGAATGCCAACAATTGCCGCCCACAGGACGACCCGGTTGAGCCGGTGCTTGGCCTCTAAAAATCGGGCTGGAATGTTGCCCAAGATATCCAATGGGGATGTGGGACCAGAATCGCTCTCTGCCATAGAAAAGGATGAGTAACTGTTGGTTTAAGGTTAACATTGAGAGTATCAATAGTCTGCCCAGACATCTCTCCTGACAACCGGGTAGTTTCAAAAATGAAGCATAAAGTATTTTTTTAGGTCCGGCGCCTGACCCTCTTTCACTCTTTTCTTTCCTTCACCTTGGCAGTAGTGGTTAGGGACTTGCGTGGGAATAATATCCCAACCAGAAAATCGCTCTGTAGAAGAATCAGACCAGCCAGATGGCACATTATCAAAGCGCAAGTCCCTAACATCTCGAAGGCTCTCGCCCTACTTAGGGTGATCAGCAAACCTGAGCGATCGATCAGGGCGCAAGCTTTGCGCCCCTACAGTAACGGATTTGTCCACAATGTAGGGGCGAACTGCGTTCGCCCTATGGCACATTATCAAAGCGCAAGTCCCTTATCGGTTTGGTTGTCAATGCAATCTCTAATCCCATTTACAGTCATGAATAAAATTCACCCCGAGTTGAGTCAACTAAGGTTCTTCTATGGCATTCAATCAGCGATCGCCATAGCCCTACCATTGCTCATCGGCCTCTTGATGGGCAATCTCAAGCTCATCATTTTACCTGCTCTGGCTGCATTTTTGATTAATTTATTCCTGGGTAGCCTGTCTGTCAGTTACCGAGATAAATTATTAGGAGTGGCGATCGCTACCCTAGGCTGTGCCGGGGTCATGAGTCTGGGAACAGTGACTGGCCAGATACCTTGGTTGCTGGTTATCTTCACTTTTCCCTTGTTGCTGCTCTTCAACTTTATCAGTGTGCTGGGAAGTACAGCCACGGCCATCGGACAGGTAGTGGCATTGTTTTGGTTTATCTCTACTCACCTACCCGGCAATCTGGATCTGGCCCTAGAAAGATTTTGGTTACTCTTATTGGCCGGTATTTGGGTAATGGTTCGACCCTTGGTAATATGGCTCAACGATCCCTACAGGCCAGTTAAACAAGCCATCATTGCCAGTTACCAAAGCTTGACCCATTTTCTCGAAACTGTTGCCCGAGTTGAGATTGCCGATAAGGACGAACTCTGGGATGTAGAAACATCCCAAGCGCAACATCAAACTGGAACAATGATCGCCCAAGCTCGTAGCCTCTGGCACGAGGTTTATAGTAGTCAACCCGGCACTCATATTGAAGGCCAGCGCTTGATTTTTCTGATTGAGAAGCTAACTGATATTTATCGGGAAGTAATTGCTCTGACAGAAGTGGTTGTCGGACAAAACAAGAGAGAATTGGCTGAGATGGGACCAGAGCTTAAGCAAGCCTGCCAAACCTTGATCGAGGTAATGAAAACCCTGGATGATATAGTTAAATTGAGGAATACAAGCGATCGCCAAGAAATTGCTCAAGAAACCTTGGCGATGCTCACAACTTTACAGCAGCAAGTGCAAGACTTAAAGAAAAAGTTCCGTATTGGCAGTAATTCCCAGAAAACCATCACACCTAATCTCCATAAACTCATCCTGATTCTGAACAATCTGGCAGAACAAATTGATGCCACTATTACCCTACTCCTCGATCACCAAAAGCAAGTCAAGGTGGCACTCCAATCAGTTCCCTTAACCCCTGTCACCCCTTTTTGGGAAATATTGAAAAATAACTGGACTTTTGAGTCGATTAATTTTACTGCGGCCATGCGTCTAGCCACTGTCACTACTTTTGCCATGTTGGTATCCATTCTACTCCATTGGCATCACGGTTATTGGATAGCTTTAACGGTGCTGTTTGTTCTCCAGCCAGATTATGGTGGCACAATCCAAAAGGCTATACAGCGCATTGGTGGCACTATTTTAGGGGTAATCTTAGCAACTCCCATAGTTTTGCAGATTCAAGATCTAAACCTACTAATAATAATTCTAATTATCTTAGCTGCCCTAACTGCTGCCTTCCGTTTTGTCAATTATGCTTTCTTTATGCTCTTTCTGACCATGCTAATTGTGCTGATTCTAGATCTAGACGTACCCAAAGATTGGCAGTTAGCCGAGACAAGAGTTTTTCATACTGTATTGGGGGGAGCTTTGGCAGTCATCAGTTACTATCTTTGGCCAATTTGGCAGAGACGTTCCCTACCTCGAAGAATTGGCATTTTACTAGAAAAGAGTATCAGTTATTTTCAAACTGTGGCCGCCGCTTATCAAGGACAAGCTCAAAGTGCCAAGATCTTAGATTTAAGCCGCCGTCAAGCTGAATTAGCCAGTGATAATGCTTTAGCTACCGTCCAGCGCATGAGACAAGAACCAAAGCGATTTCAGGGTAATGTGGTAGGAACAACAGAGTTGATTCTCAATGGGGTTAGTTTTATTAATGGAGTGACTACCCTCAGACAACATCTTCAGCAGTTTCAGCCTTCCCAAACACTGCCCGGATTAGATGAGTTTATTGAACAAGTAACGAAAACATTTGAGAATTTGCAACAAATCCAACAAACAGGGATTAACTCTTTATCTATGCCCAATTTTAACCAAAGTTTACATAGGTTAACGGACTATTTAGAAACCATTCCAGAAGATCAAACTGAAGAAGTAATATCTTTGACTTTTATCATTGCAGAATTACATCAACTTACAGAGAAATTAAAGGGAATGTTTGCCGCAATCCCTTAGAGTAAGGAAAGGAAAAAGATTGTCACTCAATCCACTCATCAATAATGTTTGAAATTGTCTTATCCTGCTGCATCTGAAGTATATCTGAACTTCCCCCATACATATATACCACAATAGCAGAAAACCCTTATCCATCAATGGATGCACCCCTTAACATTTCTTAATGTACCCATGTAATTTGTAACATTTCTTAATGGACAAGAATTCTCTCTATTTGCTAAAAT
>NZ_JADBVM010000196.1:0-25840 GCF_020244875.1 Microcystis sp. M44BS1 | reverse complement strand
GTTTGGTGGGCATCAACGGTTTTCCGTCTTTTGAAATAACAGGAACTCTTGCCATGGAGATAATCCTTAAGAGTAAAGTTAAAGTCCCTTACCGCAACACAATCAAGATGTCTTGTCTAACAACGCTTTACCAATAAAGCTGAGAGGGAATCCGAACTAGGGAAGTATTCGGAGGTCTGGGCCAGATTGTGTCTCGATGCGGTAGTCTCTACTTGCGTCGCCTAAATTGGTCTAGGCAAGCCCCGTCGCTTTTAGGGCGGGGTTAGTGACAGAATACCTTAAGTAATCAGTGATCACTGATTACTCAAATCTGAATAACTGGTAACTGATCACTGAAATTACTCGTCTTCAGCGAAAATAAAGCGAGTTAGTTCACTAGGATCGGGTTCGGGGCTAGATTCGGCAAATTTAACCGCTGCTTCGATTTCAGCTTGAATTTTCTCCTCGATTTCTTTTAATTCTTCTCTCGTGGCCAGATCTCGCTCGTAGAGGTAGGCGGCAAAGCGCGTGATCGGATCTCTTTCGCCCCAGAATTGTTTCTCGTCAGCACTGCGTAACTCGTCGGGATCTGCTAGAGAGTGACCCCGGAAACGATAGGTTAAGGCCTCAATTAAAGTCGGCCCCTCACCGGCGCGGGCGCGGGCCACGGCTTCTCTGGCAGCGGCATGAACGGCCACCACATCCATACCGTCCACTTCCACACCGACCATACTAAAAACACTGGCTTTTTTATAGATTTCTGGTTGAGAAGTGGCTCGATCGTGGGCCATCCCGATCGCCCACTTATTATTTTCCACCACATAGATAATCGGCAACTTCCAGAGGGCGGCCATATTCAGACACTCAAAAAACTGGCCATTATTACTCGCCCCATCCCCAAAGAAACAAACCGTTACCTGATCGGCACTGGCATCGGCCATGGCTTCCCGACGGTATTTACTTTGAAAAGCCGCCCCGGTTGCGACGGGAATCCCCTCGGCCACAAAAGCGTAACCCCCCAAAAGCTTATGTTCGGCGGAGAACATATGCATGGAGCCGCCCCGTCCTTTACTGCAGCCGGTAGCTTTGCCAAATAACTCCGCCATTACCTCTTGAGCGGGAACTCCGGCACTGAGGGCGTGGACGTGATCGCGATAGGTGCTAGAAACGTAATCTTCTCCCTGACGCAAGGCTTTAATAATACCGCTAGATATCGCTTCTTGACCGTTGTAGAGGTGGACAAAACCGAACATTTTGCCTCGATAATACATTTCGGCGCATTTATCTTCAAACATCCGCCCCAAAACCATATCCTCGTATAGGCGAAGACCTTCAGCTTTGGTAATAATGATGGAAGCAGGATTAAAGGTTGGTAAAGTACGTTCGGAAATCATAGGGTCTGTAGTATCATTTAGACAACAAAAAGGCAAGGGGAGAGGAAGCGGTAGATTTTTCGAGAATTCTGGCAGTGAATTTTTTGGTCTTAAACCAAGGGGTTCTTAGTATTTTCTCTCTCAAATCTAATCTTAGTCAGTCAGAGATTGGCTAGGATAAGATGGTATCTTGTTATTTTACTCGCTCCGCTCTCACTTACATCACTTAATTCACTGAGGACTCTCCAGAGTTGAGGTACAGCTAACCGTGCGAATTCCTCTCGACTACTACAGGATATTGGGAATCCCCTTTCAGGTGAGTGCCGAGCAGATTGATTTGGCCCACGCCGACCGGGGACGGCAATTGCCGCAGCAAGAATACAGTCAAACAGCGATCATTGCCCGTCAGCACTTGTTAGATGAAGCTTACCAAGTGTTAAGTGCTGCGGATCGCCGTCGTGATTACGATGCTCAATTTTTTGATCCCAATCCCTTGCTTCTCAACCCAGAAAGCAGCGCCGAAAACCTAGATTCTCAGGCTGGGGAGGTGGCTGCCGCTTCTCCAGAATATCCCACTCCCCAGATTACCATTGCCCCCGCCGATCTGGTGGGAGCTTTGCTCATCCTGCAAGAGTTGGGAGAATACGAGTTAGTGATTCGTTTGGCCGAAACTTATCTAGATTTAGAGCCAACTACTCGCCCAGACATGATCTTAACCTTGGCTTTGGCCTACGGGGAATTGAGTCGGGAATATTGGCAGGATAAAAATTATGAACAGGCGGCCAGCACCGCATCCAAGGCCCTGACTTGGTTGGAACAAGAACAAATGTTCCCGCAAGTGGCCAGCGAGATTCGCCATGATTGCGATCGCTTGCGTCCCTACCGGATTCTGGAATTGTTATCCCAGGAAAAAAAACCTAGTCTTGCCCGTCAGCGCGGCTTGAATCTCTTGGAAGAGATGTTAGAAGCTCGCGGCGGCATCGATGGCCAGGGTGATGATCGCTCTGGGTTAGGGGTGGATAATTTTTTACGCTTTATTCAACAGTTGCGGGTTTATTTAACTCAGGCCGAACAGGAAAAAATCTGGGCAAAAGAGGCACAACGCCCCTCGTCGGTGGGTAATTATCTGTTGGTTTATGCCTTGATTGCCCGCGGTTTCGCCCAAAAACAACCCGCCGCTATTGTGGCAGCCAGCGATCGCCTACAGCAATTACAAAAACATCAGGATGTCTCCCTCGAGCGATCGATCTGCGCCCTACTGCTCGGTCAAACCGAACAAGCAAGCACAATTTTAGAAAAAAGTCAAGAGCAAGAAATATTAAATTATATTAAGGAACAATCCGGGCAATCTCCCGATCTTTTACCAGGGTTATGTCGTTACGGTGAGCGTTGGTTACAAACAGAAGTTTTCTGCCATTTTAGTGATTTGGTTGAGCGGAAAGCCTCACTAAAAGAGTATTTTGCCGAGGAAGAGGTACAAAATTATTTAGAAGAATTGTCAGGTTTTCCTGACGAAAAAGTTCCCGTGTCGGTTCAAGAAAAGGTTGGCGAACCTTTAAAATCGGAAGTAAATGTTCTCAAAACCCACACCCCCCCCACCCATTTAAACCCAGTGCCAGGAGCGACACCGATGAGGGAATCTGCTTATTCTTCCCACTCTCGTCCCCAAAAACCGTCTTTAGCTAGAGCTAACGGTGAGCGGACAGGCACTGCTGTACCTGCCCTGAGAGCCACTGCTCAGGAGGAAACTTTCACCCCCTATACTCAGGGCAGTGTGGTGGTGACAGCAGCCTATCGTCAACCGGCACTTAATCCCCCCCGTCGTCGTCCCCGTCGCTCGCGCCCCCCAGCAGCGGGCAACTCCCAGCCGGCAGCCCCAGAAACGGTAAAAACTGCCCTAGTCGCACCGAAACGGAGACGACCGGCCCGCAGAAAACTACGACTCGATCGAGTGGCAATATTGGGGGTAGGATTAGTGGGAACGCTCGCAGTTTTGTCCTTGGGGGTGAGGGCCATTGTCGATAGTCAATCTCCTTTGGCAGCCTTACAAGGGGAACAGTTACCGATTTCTTTAAATACTCCCATACTAGAAATTCCTTCGGCTAACGCAGAGGTTATGGAAGGGAATCCCTTAGGCAAGGAAACGGCTAAGGAGACGATTCAAGCTTGGTTAGCAGCAAAATCGGCCGCTTTTGGCAGTGAACACCAAAAAGAGCAATTGAAAGAGGTTTTAACGGGTTCAGCTTTGGAAATTTGGCAAAAACGGGCGGCGGCTTTACAGGGAAATAACTATTGGCGCTACGATCATCAGGTGGATGTGCGATCGGTCACTAATAATGCGAAAAATCCTAATTTAGCCACGGTGGAAGCGACAGTAAACGAAAAGGCCATGTATTTCCATAATGGCAAGGAAATTGTCAATCGTTCCTATAATGAGTCCTTGAACCTGCGCTATGATTTGGTACGGCAAGGAGATAAATGGTTGATCGAAAAAACCCAAGTCTTACCCTGATTTTTCCCGATTAAATCCCCAAAAACTAGGCTTTAGGCTGCCCGCACACCCAATAAAGGCTGCATGGCAGCCTTTTCAGTGGCAAGTGGGGAAGTGGGGAAGTGGGGAGAAGGGAGCAGGGAGAAAAAAGCTGATAACTGATAACTGATAACTGATAACTGATAACTGAAGACCGACTCCCCCCAAAGGAAAACTTTGTACCTCACCATTAAGATAACTTCTATATCTTTAGACTGATAAATACTCGATTCCCTTAATATTTTTTAACATAAAATCTGCTCTTTGATTGCTGTCATTGGTTCCCTAGAAGTCAAGCTAATGAGTTATGATACTAGGTAGGAATCCATAGTTCTTAGAGGAAAAAGCGGGGCAATCTCAATGTTTTGCCCACCCACAAGACCATGATTTTGATCTTTTAAAAGTCTCGCATAAGTCTTTAAGAACTTTTAAAATCAGCATTCACAAGGAGGGATATTATGACAGGTAAGAGTAAACGCGGTTTTGCCTCTATGGATCAAGCTAAACAAAGGGAAATCGCTAGTAAAGGTGGTAAAGCTGCTCATCAAAAAGGTACAGCCCACGAATTTACCTCCGAAGAAGCTCGCGAAGCGGGACGAAAGGGTGGTGAAGCAGTTAGCCGGGATCGCGCCCACATGGCAGCTATTGGACGGGAAGGGGGTAAAAATTCCCACAAAGGCAGTCGCAAAAACTTAAACTCCGAAGAAAATTACCCAACCAACGAGTCTATAGGTGAAAATTCCTCAGATTTCAGCAACTCGGAGGCAAATAGTTGACTTTTCTTGACTTTTTCTCAGACTGAGAGGGTGTTAGGGTGTTGGGGTTTTAGGGTGTTGGGGTGTTGGGGTTTTAGGGTGTTGGGGTGTTGGGGTTTTAGTTGAATTCCCCCATTTCCCCATTCCCCCATTCCCCCATTTCCCCATTTCCCCATTTCCCTATTCCCAATAAATACTTTAAGGTTCGATACTGACAATCCAAGTACCGACGTAGAGACGGACGGGAATATTGCCAGAGGCAGTCACATCACAGGTAAAGTAATAAGTGCCTAATTCGGGATTTCTGACATTAGACATGACGATTTCAACTTTGCTGGTGGGATCGATCGCTTGTTCGGGGACAATTTGAATAATGCGACTATCCTTGTCCCAAACCACTTCCTTTAAAGGTAAAGATTTGTTGTTGATGCGTACCTCGATTTTATTGGTGTCAAACTGGCCGTTAAAATAATCGGGATAGGAAATAAAAAAAGCTGAAGCCCCTTGGGAGAGTTTTTTCGGCGGAATATAGAATTTATAACGATCCATTTGCCTGGGACGACCACCAAATTGCAAGAAATAATCTAAGATATCCTTGCGATCGACTCCACTAAAAATTGTTAGGCCGGGGTTGCCATTGGCTAAAGTTATTTTTGGTAAAATAATTCCCGCACCCACCCCTAAGGATAGAGCGATCAAAGCGGGTGTCCTAGCATATTTAATTACTTTTGTCAAGAGTTTTAACATAAATTTTAACCCAAGGTGAGGGGGATGGTGATGGCCGCAAGGAGCCTAATACAGTTCAACTCTAACAAAACTCGCTCGTTTCTTACCTAGACCTTTGCCAGTCCGATAAGTGTCTTGATTAACGCTTCATCGCTCGCGCCATATCCCGTTGATCCTGACGACGTTTCAAATCTTCGCGTTTATCGTGTAATTTCTTGCCTCTACCGAGGCCAATGCTGATTTTTACCCAACTACCTTTAAAATACATCTTCAAAGGCACAAGAGTTAAGCCTTTCTGTTCCACTTGACCGATGAGTTTGCTGATTTCCTTTTTGTGCATCAACAATTTTCTCGTCCGGCGCGGATCGTGATTAAAATATTCGCTACTCTGTTCGTAGGGGGAAATATGAACATTAATTAACACCGCTTCACCATTGCGGACTAAAACGTAACCATCCCGCAGGTTCACCTTACCAGCGCGCACAGATTTAACCTCGGTCCCCAGCAACTGCACCCCCGCTTCAAAAGTCTCTAAAATCTCGTAGAGATGGCGTGCTTGCCGGTTATCAGTGATAATTTTGATTTTGTCGTCTTGATTGGCCATATAGTCAAGTGAAAAGTGAAAAAGCTGTTGGGTGTTGGGGTTTTAGGGTGTTGGGGTGTTGGGGTTTTAGGGTTTTAGGGTGTTGGGGTTTTAGGGTGTTGGGGTTTTAGGGTGTTAGGGTTTTAGGGTGTTAGGGTTTTAGGGTTTTAGGGTTTTAGGGTTTTAGGGTGTTGGGGTTTTAGGGTTTTAGTTGAAATTCCCCATTTCCCCATTTCCCCATTTCCCCATTTCCCCATTTCCCCATTTCCCCATTTCCCCATTTCCCCATTTCCCCATCTTACTCGCTCTTTTGCTCTCTCTGGACTGACTGCTGGCGGCTCTTTGGTGATCACCGGCCTTGTCAGGGGGAACGAGAAGGGGGAAAATGAGAGCAGTGTTAAATTTTTATGAAGTTTGGTTCTGTGGACAAAATTCGTACTGTTTCCGATAGTAAGCGTGATTTTTATACTCGCCACACCCGCCCCATCAATTCGGTATATCGGCGCGTGGTTGAGGAATTATTAGTTGAGATGCACCTGCTCTCCGTTAATGTAGATTTCCATTATGATCCAATTTATGCCCTTGGTGTGGTTACTTCTTTCGAGAAGTTCATGGAAGGCTATCGTCCGGGGGAGGATAAACCGAATATTTTTAATGCTTTGTGCCAAGCGGTTAACGGTAATCCCGAAGTCTATCGTCGTGATGCCGAAAATATGATCGCTATTGCCAAAGAAACTAATATTGATTCCTTGCTTTCCCAACTGCAAAACCCTGCTCTCGGTGGTAACAATCAGTTGTCTGATAGTCTAGTTTCGGTGATTAATGCGCCTAAGTTTAAGTATAGTCGCCTGTTTGCCATCGGTCTTTATACTATTTTAGCCGAAGCACAACCAGACATAATCAAGGAAAAAGAAAAACGCGAACCAATTTTGCAAAAGTTCTCAGAAATTCTGCATCTCTCCAGCGAGAAACTGCAAAAAGACCTCGATGTTTATCGCGGTAATCTCGATAAAATGGATCAGCTGCTCAAGGTTATTGAAGATGCTCTAGAAGCAGAAAAGAAAAAACGTCAACAAAAAGAACAGGAAAAACAAACCACCCCGCAATAAAGGCTCTCAACCGGAAATTACCGCGTGCAGACAAGGGAATAGGGAACAGAAAAAGGATTAAATCGGCTCTCTTTCTTTACTGTTCCTTCTGACCTCGTTCTACAATTAGGATCGGCAACCCTCAATATTTATTTCCCGTGACTAACTCCTCCATCACCGCACCCGTAACCGATATTTTGGCAAAAGCGCGGTCAGGGGCAAATTTATCGGCAAAAGAAGCGATTATCTTGCTAGAAACTACCGATAACCGTTTAATTGCCCAGATTCGGGAAACGGCCGACTTTTTGCGTCGTCAACAGGTGGGAGATACCGTCACCTACGTGATCAATCGCAACATTAATTTTAGTAACATTTGTGAGCAGCATTGCAGTTTTTGTGCATTCAGACGCGATGAAAATGAAGAGGGGGCCTTCTGGCTTAATTTAGAGGAAATTATCGCTAAAGCGACGGATGCTGTCCGTCGTGGGGCCACAGAAATTTGTATGCAGGGAGGATTAAACCCAAAAGCCAAGATTAAGGGCAATTCCTTAGACTATTACCTCGAAATTGTTAAAAACCTGAAACAAGCCTTTCCAAACCTGCATTTACACGCTTTTTCGCCCCAAGAAGTCCAATTTATCGCTAGGGAAGACGGTTTAAGTTACGAAAAAGTTATCGCTTCCCTGCAAGAAGCAGGAGTGAATTCTCTACCGGGGACGGCTGCCGAGGTGTTAGTGGATGAGGTAAGACGGGTAATTTGTCCAGAAAAAATCGATGCCGCCACTTGGTTAGAAATAGTCGGTATTGCCCATCGCTTGGGGTTACATACCACCAGTACCATGCTCTGCGGTCATATTGAAACCCCTAGCCAACAGGTGCAGCACCTTGAAAAAATTAGAAAACAGCAAGAAATCGCCCTAGAAAATAATTATCCGGCTAAAATCACCGAATTTATTTTATTGCCTTTTGTGGGACAATCGGCCCCCAAACCCCTGAGAAATCGAGTCGGACGGGATCAACCAATTTTAGCCGATACATTAAAGTTAACAGCAGTGGCGCGGATTTATTTGGGCAATAGCATTAAAAATCATCAACCCAGTTGGGTAAAATTGGGCTTACAGGGGGCGACAGAAGCCTTAAACTGGGGTTGCAACGATCTCGGTGGTACTCTCATGGAAGAACATATTACCACTATGGCCGGGGCTGTGGGCGGTACTTGTTTGACCGTCGAGGAATTAGCAACGGCGATTAAATCCCTCGATCGCCCCGCCCGTCAACGGGATACAATCTATTAAAGTCTATTTAACCCGAATCCTGGATTAGCTGAAAGCTTGATCCGGGATTCAGGCTAAAACTTTCCTTCTCCCGTCCGACTGACGTTAATTGAGTATTAAGAAGGTACGCTATTGAGATAGTTATATTCTCCGACCTGATAGATCAAATTAGCTACGAGTCCTGTCCAACCTGTTTGATGGCTTGCTCCCAGTCCTTGACCGGTATCTCCGTGAAAATACTCGTAGAACAGTATTAAATCCTGGCCATCAGGGGTTTTGAAAAGCTCACGAAGTTTTGGGTTATCTCCGTAAACTGGTCGTTTCCCTGACCCGTCAGGCAGGAAAATACGGATTAAGCGTTTGGATATTTCTACCGCTACTTGTTCAAGAGTATTTCTTCCACGTTCTCCAGTGGGAAACTCCACTTTAAACTCATCTCCTAGACAGTCATGAATGTAATTATGAAACTTATAAAGCGAATCAATGATTAGAAAATTCACAGGAAACCATATTGGACCGCGCCAATTAGAATTACCTGTATGTACAGGAGAGTTCCCTGCTTCTCCTGGTTCGTAGAGAATTCTGGAAGGTAAAACACTGTCATACATATCTTTCATGAAGCAAGGAATCGAGTAAGGTGAACCAAACTCAGAGTTAGGATCGTGAACTTTTGAAAGACTGCGAATACCATAGTCGCTCAAAAACTCCTGTTTATCCAGTAGCTTTTTGACGATTGATTGCAACTTATCAAAGTCAACAATTGACAAATACATCTCTAGGTTATTATTATGATTGTGCTTGTCTGCGATGTAGAAACTTTCATATTTTCCTCTCAAGTAATCAAAGTCGGTTCCTGGCAAGAACAATTGGGACAATGAATTAGGGTTAGAGAACTTAGATTTAAAAGCATCGATTATCTGGTTTTGATATTCCTGACTTTCGGATTCAAAAATATCAATCGCACATAGGGGAATTAAACCGACTAATGAACGATACTTCAAGGGAAACTCTAGGGTCAAATTTTCCTGAACAATACTGAGAATATCGTAATAGAATTCATCCTTCTGATCCCACAAATGCGTTCTATTTTTTTCAGTAATATCATTGATAGCATTGGCGATATTAAGGAATTCTTTGAGGAACCTGGTTGCAGCTTCCATCTCTTCGCTAGATGGGTCTTGACTTCCTAACTCTATGGCAATTCTCAGCATATTTAAGCAGAACATAGCCATCCAGCTTGTTCCATCTGCTTGTTCAATTTTTACGTCATCAGTTTTAAAGTGACTGCGATTTATGAGACTGATATTATCTAGTCCTAAAAAGCCTCCACTAAAAAGATTATTTTCAGGTATTTTTTGAACTTCTAACCACCAATTAAAGTTACTATTCAGCTTGTGAAATATTTTTCTTAGGAAATCTTTGTCCGAAAAACCATACATACGTTTCTCAATTTGATAAACTTGCCAAGCTCCCCAAGCGTGAACAGGTGGATTACCTTCACTAAAGTTCCATTCAAAAGATGGTAACTGTCCATTAGGATGGATATACCAATCTTCTAAAAATAGACACAATTGTTCTTTAGCAAAATCTGGGTCTATTAAAGCAAAAGTAACAGCATGAAAAGCTGAATCCCAGACAGCATACTGGGGATATTCCCATTTATCTGGCATAGAAATTATGTCTTCATTATGTAGATGAGTCCATTTGGAGTTAAATTTTCTAGTGTCGGATTGTGCTTTATCTGGTAGGCTATCTGAGGGGTATATTTTATGCCACTTTCTGTCTTGATATGACCAATCTCCTTTGAGCCAATCTTGAACTATATAGTAATAAAATTGCTTGTTCCATAGCATTCCTGCAAATGCCTGTCGTTGAACTTGTCGTTCCTCATCTGAAATTGGAAAATCTGAAGGAGTAATAGCTTGATAAAATGCGTCAGTTTCTTCTTTGCGCTTGTCAAAAACCTTCTCAAAATCACTTCCAAAAGGATTAGCATCAGGTAGTTGATCCGGCGCAATATCTGTCAAGCGCAACCATATCACTTGAGGTTTATCAGCTTCAATAGTGAGGTTATAGTGAGCGGCTGCTTTTGTCCCTTTCTGTTCAGGGTTGACTTTATCTAGCTCTTGATTAACGACATAATTGTTGATTCCGTCCTTAACATATTTACTCGCATTAGGAGTATGGAAAATGCGTTCGTTGTTAGTTTCATTTTCAGTAAATAACAGAGGAGTATCTCCTTGACAATAGAGATAATAATCACCTAACTCACTATGATGGGCTTTAATAGTAGCTACATTATTGGCAACTTTCTGCAAACTTGGTTTTTGTTTTTCCCTTTCTGCATCTCCCAACCAAGACCAAGTGTTACGAAACCAGAGAGTAGGTAAAATATGTAGTGGATGAGCTTCAGAGCCTCGATTCCAAACAGTAATTTTAATTAAAATATCTTCAGGAGTCTTCTTGGCATATTCAATAACAACATCAAAGTAACTATTATTGTCAAAGCAACCTGTATCAATTAGCTCATATTCAGGGTGTTCCTCTCCTCGACTATACTTAGCATCTCCTCGTTTATTATTCTCTTGAATGAGCTTCTTATAAGGAAATTCATAAGGATACTTATACAATGCCTTCATATAAGAATGAGTGGGGTTATTATCTAGATAAAAGTAATATTCCTTGACATCTTCCATGTGATTTCCTTGATTAGGCCAGCTATCGAATCCTGTTAAACCAAAAAATCTTTCTTTGAGATGCTTTTCGGAATGCTGATCTTTTTCATTCCAAAGCTCATCTTCTTCATTCCAAAGGGTTAGGGCAAAACATAGACGCTGACGCTCATCAGAAATTCCCAATATTCCATCTTCTCCCCAACGGTAGGCACGAGAACGAGATTGCTCGTAATCAAAATATCTCCAAGCACTACCATCCTGACTATAATCTTCTCGGACAGTTGCCCATTGGCGATCGCTTAAATAGGGACCCCATTTTTTCCAAGGGATATTTTGTTCACGGACTTCTTGCAAGCGTTTGTATTCTTCAGTTTGTTTCCGAGCTGCCACGAAGGAATTATCTTTTTGGGTATCTTGAATTGTAAACATGACTTTTCTCCTTTATCTTCATTTTTTGTCCTGTACTTAGCTTTTTGCAGTCCCTATATTTTTTGTCCTGTACTTAGGTACTTGGTATGGTGGACTTGTTGAACCAAGAATCCCTCCCATGAGCACTTCGGGGAGCGTCAAATAACCAACTGCCTTTAAATCCCGAAGCTCCAGTCACCAGCAGCTTTTCCCCAGACCACCGCTACCCTAAGAGTTGGGAGATAGGCATTTCTTGCATGGCTATAACCTCCTTTTCTCTGAAAAAGTGCCTTATGAGGTTCTGACTTGATTCTATCGAGAAGCAAACTAAGTATAACTACTTAAGTAAAAAAACTTAATATAAATTGGGTTGGGGATAGGCCGAAACTCTGCTGCTATCCCAGCCAGTCAACCTGATTTTTTGGTGGAATTCATGGCAAAATCTTCTTAGCCTGAACTAACTTTAATCAAGCCCAACAATTGCCCCCTTGCCGGCAATCACTTCGCCGATTTGGTAGGCATTAATCCCAGAGGATTGTAGTTGATTAATAGTCAATTGCGCCAGAGCCGATGGGACAATGATCACAAAACCGATACCCATATTAAAAGTATTAAACATGGCTTCGGAATTAACCGATCCCATCTGGGCTAACCAGTGAAAAATCGGCAAAACCGGCCAACTTTTGCGGTAAATCTGCACAGAATGCCCTTTACCTAAGCAGCGGGGCAAATTTTCCGGGATGCCACCCCCAGTAATGTGGGCCATGGCGTGAATATCTAACCCAGAGCGCAAAAGTTCTAGCACAGGTTTAACATAAAGTCTAGTGGGAGTTAACAAAACTTCACCTAAGCTAGAGCCAGCCAAAATTTCGGGGCAATCTTGCCAATTTAAGCCCTGGGTGTCGATAATCTTACGAACAAGACTAAAACCGTTACTGTGAACCCCACTACTGGCTAAACCGATAGCCACATCGCCGATTTGCACCTTACTGCCGTCGAGTAATTGACTTTTTTCGACAATACCGACGCAAAAACCTGCTAAATCGTACTCTCCGGCCGAATAAAACCCCGGCATCTCCGCCGTTTCCCCTCCCAAAAGAGTACAACCACTATCACGACAGGCCCTAGCGATTCCCGATACCACCGCCGCTAACTGTGACGCTTCCAGTTTACCGGTGGCGAGATAATCCAAGAAAAATAAAGGTTCAGCCCCGGAGGTTAAGACATCGTTGACGCACATGGCCACGAGGTCAATTCCCACCGTATCATGGCAATTGAGACTATGGGCAATTTTCAGCTTGGTTCCCACACCATCAGTTCCCGATACTAACACCGGTTGCCGATAACCGGAAGGTAACTGAAAATAGCCGCCAAAACCGCCTAAACCGCCGATAACTTCGGGACGGAAGGTACTTTCCACATTTTGGCGAATTTTCTCGACAAAAGCGCGTCCCGCTTCCACATCCACGCCCGCTTCTTTATAATCCATGCCCAATTGACCGATTGTATCTCTCAAATTTTACCCAGATTTCGGTCCCATGGGAATTATGAATTATGAATTATGAATTGGGAAGTGGGGAGGAAAGGGTGCGCGAGACGGCCAAAATTGCTGCTTTGACTCGAAGGTGAGAATCCGTCGTAACGCAGCACCTATGATCGACTCATCGACTAAGTAGCTGGTTACAATTAAAGATAAAATACAAAGAACCAGAAGCCTGCGCCACTATCTAACAATTAATTGAGATTGCTTAATTAGGGTTTGCTGAAAAAGTACGGGCGAAGCATTCGGATAGAAAATCTACGGTTTCACCGATAGGTTATTACCCGAATGCTTCGCCCCTACAGGACGCAATCGCCGCTCAAGATGCCAGGTTTTGAAGCACGATTATCTCAAAATCTTGCACCTGTTTCGCAAGAAAAGCCACAAAACTCTTACCTTGCCTACATTTCACATTTATTCAGCAAGCCCTAATTAATTAGGAGTTTAGCAAAATGTCTAACGAAACGGTCACTTATTCCCTTGAGGCTGTCTTGACAAGGATTGAGGGGAAAATCGACTTTTTACAAAGAGATGTCAACGAGCGTTTAAACAAGCTAGAGATAGGACAATCAGAATTAAGAGGGGACATTAAAGCTTTAGATGAGCGACTAACCGCAGAAATTAAAGGGTTAACTGCAAGAGTCGCTGATCAGGAATTTACCAATCGGGGGATTCTGATAGCTTTGGTTGTTGCCATTTTAGGAGGAGCGGCCAAAATTTTTGGTTTTCTCCCCAATCCTTGACAGCGATCGCATAATGTTTGAAGAAATTAACGCCCAATTGAAACGGCTAAAAAATTAAACTACAAAGATCGAGTGTCTTTTCTGTCAATCTTCTTGGGGATATTTTTCCCAAAGATCCGTGATTTGGCGAAGACTTTGGAAGTTGCCATTACCGAGGATCAAATGATCTAGGAGAGGAATGGCTAGATAGGTAGCTCCCTGTAATAATTGTTCTGTGAGTAAAATATCGTCTTGACTAGGCGCAAGTGACCCAGTGGGGTGATTATGGGCGATAATTAACTTAGTAGCTGATTGTTTCACTACTTCTCGAAAGATTTCTCGCGGATGTACCAGTGTTTCTGTAGCTGTGCCGATAGTAATCACTTTTAGTGCGATTAACTGATTTTTGACATCGAGTAAAATAACGGCGAAACGTTCCTGAGACTGATACATTAGTTCGTGTCCAAGGATAGCGGCAGCGGTATCGGGACTATCGATAACCATTTTTTCCGTCGGTCGTCGTTGAAAAGCTCGTTTTCCCAATTCGATCGCCGCTAGAATAGTAGTAGCCTTAGCCGGTCCAATGCCATGAATAGCGGTTAATTCCTGGGGGTGAATATCCCTCAAAACGTCCAAAGGATCCCGGCGATATTTACTCAATTCGTTGAGAATATGCTGTCCTAAACCCACCGCCGAGAGTTTCCCCTTACCTTGACCTGTAGCTAGTAAAATCGCTAATAATTCGGCGTTACTGAGGTTTTTCGCCCCGACACTGATTAAACGTTCCCTTGGTCTTTCACTGACGGGAATATCGGCAATTCTCAAGCTGTAGGTCATGGAAGTGGCAAGCTACCGCGATAAAATTCCATCATACAATTTTAGCCAGTGCCTAGAGGGATTTGGCGGGTAAATCAAGGGGAAAAATTTTGGGTGCATCTCACTTATGCAGGAATACCGACAATCAGCAATTATCAGTGACTCTTAGATGATTACAAATGTATCAGCAGCTGCGTGTAAGCATCCCACCGAAAAACTAATGCGCGAGGGGTTTGGGGACGGCGCTTGCGTCCCCAACGGGGGGTTTGGGGGGTAGAACCCCCCAAAAGCTTGGATTGAGTGATAAAATCGGAAGTAATACTAAATCCGGTTATTAAAAACTGATTATTTATTCTCCGTTTTGCATCAGTGCCTCTTGCATGAGTGCCTCTCTTTATAAGTAGCCTATACTCAACGGATTTAGTATGATGCCCGATTTTAGCCGAGAGTTTCCCCGTAAAAATCCCAATTGGTAGATTTACAAAAATGAAATGCACCCAAAATTCTCCTTACTGATAGCGAATTCCCGCATCTTCGAGGCGCTGTAAAGCTTCCCCTAATCGCGGGATATCGGCGATTAAACTGACGCGCACATAACCTTCCCCTCCCTCTCCAAAAGCATTGCCCGGAGTGACCACGACACCAGTTTTTTGGAGGACGCTGAGGGCGAAATCCGTGGAAGTCATACCGACGCTACAGGGGACCCAGAGATACATTGTCGCCTTAGAGGGGGGAATATCCCAACCTAATTGCGCCAAACCTTTGATGAAAAAATCTCGTCGCTGCCGGTATCTTTCCTGTACTTGTTTGACGTATTCATCCGGCAGTTGTAGGGCGGTTTCGGCCGCCTTTTGGATGACGGAAAAGATGCCATAATCGAGATTAGTTTTCAGGGTGCGTAACCCTTGAATAATATCGGCATTGCCCACGACAAAACCGACGCGCCACCCGGCCATATTATAGGTTTTCGAGAGGGTATGAAATTCTACACTAATCTCTTTTGCCCCCGGAATTTCTAATAAACTGGTGGGCTGATAACCATCAAAACTCAATTCAGCATAACAGAGATCGTGGACGAGCATAATCTCATATTGCCGGGCCCAAGCAACGATTTTTTCAAAAAATTCCAGGGGGGCAACGGCGGCGGTGGGATTACTGGGATAGTTAAAATAGAGGATTTTCGCTTGTTTAGCCACATCTTCGGGGATAGAATCGATATCTATCAGCCAATCCTGTTCCGCTTTTAAGATTATTGGGTATAGCGTCGCCCCAGCAATCAAAGGACCGCGAAAATGGGCGGGATAGGCGGGACTGGGAACTAAGACCACATCGCCGGGGTTAACATAAGCTAGGGCCAGGTGAGATAGGCCCTCTTTGGAACCTAGCAAGGGTAAAGCTTCGTTATCGGGATTGAGTTCCACACCATAAGAGCGATCATACCATTTAGCGATCGCTTCTCGGAAACTGGCGGTTCCTTCAAAGGGGGGATAACCGTGAAATTGGGAGGTTTCAAAAGCTTGAATGGCCGCTTCGATAACTGGACGCGGGGCAGGACCGTCCGGGTTGCCCATACCTAAATCGATTAAATCTAGTCCTTCTTTGCGGGCTAAGGCTTTTAATTCATCCAAGCGGGCGAAAACGTAGGGGGGTAAGGCACTTAATCGCTTGGCGCGGCTATTCGTCCAATTTACACTCATTACTTCTTGGCTTACTGATCGAGGTAATCTAACATTATCGCACGAGTGTATGGCTAATTTAAGTAGGTAGGCGTTAAAAGTTGTCAGATACCCCCCTTATCAAGGGGGGATTAAGGGGGGATCGAACCTAAAATCCATTTTTAATTTAATTATAACCAGCTACTTTGCAGTTAGTTATTAGCTGACTTCTTTGTGTCTCAGTATGGCTAGAATTGCCCGACACCGGAGATGGAGAGCCAAACTAAGGTAATCTGATTAATAGAGGCCCAAAATTACTGATTAGCCCCAGCATTACCCCCATTCTTCGGCATTATCCGCCGGTAAGTCCTGACTCCTCACTCCTCAATTCTTTTCTCAAATATGACTGCGATTGCTGTTCAGATAACTTCTATTTTACCCGCCGACACGACGGTTATTGCCTGGCCACAAGTGCCAAAAGAGGAACAAGAAAGATTATCAAGGGCAATTAGGGGCAAAAGTCCTGAAATTATAGTTTATCCCGCTAATACAACCGCTTTATCCTCTCTGGTGCGTTTTACCAACGAAAATCGTCTGTCTTTACTGGCCTACGGTCAAGGCAGTAAATTAGATTGGGGTGGGTTAGTCGAGTCGCCCGATATTTTAGTTAGTACCCAAAATCTCAACCGGATTATTGACCATGCTAGGGGAGATTTAACTATAACCGTGCAAGCTGGGCTTAAACTAGCGGATTTACAGGTTTTTTTAGCTCCTAGCGGTCAATTTCTTCCTCTTGATCCCAGTTACGCCGATAATGCCACGATTGGCGGTATTATAGCCACAGCCGACGCGGGAACATGGCGGCAAAGATACGGTGGTGTCCGGGATCTGATCCTAGGATTCTCCTTTATCCGTCACGATGGCGAGATTGCTAAAGCTGGAGGGCGTGTGGTCAAGAATGTGGCGGGATACGACATGATGAAGCTATTTACGGGTTCCTACGGCACTTTAGGGATTATCGATCAGATTACCCTACGACTGTATCCCGAAACTGCTAACTCAGAAACCCTGATAATCACTGGAAATAGCGAAAATATTAGCAAATTGAGTCAAGTTATTCGGCAATCGGCCTTAACTCCCACCGTGGCTGAATGTTTAAACCCAGGGATGACGCAAGCACTAGGATTAGGGGAAAAAGTCGCTTTACTGCTGCGTTTTCAAAGCATTCCCGAAAGTATTAGCGAACAATCGCAACAGGTGAGTTATTTAGGGCAACAGTTAGATTGTCAGACTAATTATTATCGGGATGAGGAAGAAGTTTCTCTAGGGCAAAGATACCGAAAAACAATCGATAATTATGACCAAGAGGGCATTTTTTTCGGCAAAATAGGATTATTACCTAGCAATTTAGCTCTAGTGATCGACCAAATTAACGGACTAGCCTCGATTAATATTAGTAGTGGGGTGGGTAAAGTTATCTTAAAATCGGAGGAAAATCTTGACAAAATTCGCTCTTTATGCAGTGCCAATCAGGGTTATTTAACGGTGTTAACTGCGCCGCCATCGCTAAAAGAAAAAATTGAACCTTGGGGCTATACAGGTAACGCAATTACCATGATGAAAACCCTAAAAACTAAATTCGATCCTCACGGTATTTTTAGTCCTGAACGCTTTCTTAACAAAATCTAATTAAAAATTATGCAAACCTCCGAACATTCCGTTAACTTTCAAGAATTAATCGACCAAAAAAATCAAGGATTTGACCCCAAGAATCCCCCTGCCCAAGAATTAATCGATAGTTGTGTTCACTGTGGTTTTTGTCTATCTACCTGTCCCAGTTATCGAGTGATTGGCAAAGAAATGGACTCCCCCCGGGGCAGAATTTATCTGATGAATGCCATCAATAAAGGGGAAGCAGTTTTAGACGAAACCACTAGCCAACATTTTGATACTTGTTTAGGTTGTTTAGCCTGTGTTAGTACCTGTCCATCGGGAGTACAATACGATCAATTAATCGCCGCAGTTCGTCCGCAAGTGGAACGCAATCAACCCCGCAGTTTTAAAGATAAAATTATTCGTTTTCTCATTTTTAATCTCTTTCCCTATCCCGTCCGTCTCAAATTATTTTTACCTTTCCTCTGGTTATATCAAACCCTAGGATTACAAACCCTAGTCAGGAAATCGGGTATCTTAAAAATGCTCTTTCCCCGTCTAGCGGCTATGGAATCAATTTTGCCCAGAATTACTCTAAATTCTCTGTTTAAAAACTATGCCGATGTTATTCCCTCCCAAACTGAAAAACGCTATCGGGTGGGAGTAGTTTTAGGTTGTGTGCAGAGACTCTTTTTCTCGCCAGTAAATGAAGCGACAGTGCGGGTTTTAACTGCCAATGGTTGTGAAGTGGTTATCCCAAAAACCCAGGGTTGTTGTGCCGCTTTACCCGCACATCAAGGACAGGAAAAACAAGCACAAAGTTTGGCCAGACAAATGATCGATAGTTTCGCAGAAACCGAGGTTGATTATATTATTATTAATGCGGCGGGTTGTGGTCATACTCTCAAGGAATATCATCATATTTTAGCCGATGATCCTGAATATAAAGATAAGGCTGAGGAGTTTGTGGCTAAAGTACGCGATGCTCAAGAATTTTTGGCAGCAGTGGGATTAACTGCTGATTTATCGCCGATTACCGAAACAGAATTAACCCTAGTTTATCAAGATGCCTGTCATCTTTTACACGGACAAAAAATCTCCGTGCAACCACGGCAATTATTGCAAAAAATCCCCAATATTAACTTAAAAGAACCTATCGATGCGGCCTTGTGTTGTGGCAGTGCCGGAGTTTATAATATGCTACAGCCAGATACTGCCGATGAATTAGGTCAGCAGAAAGTACGCAATTTATTAAATACTGGGGCTGCGGTGATTGCTTCTCCTAATCCGGGTTGTTCCCTACAAATTAAAAAACATCTACAATTACAGGGAAAAGATACACCCGTTATTCATCCCATCGAATTATTAGATTATGCCATTCGCGGGCTGAAAATTTCCTAAAATAGAAAAGGGGTTTCTTCAAGAAAACCCTTTTCTATTAGATTAGATATAGGTAGCCCAAGATTTGGCCCAGGCGAGCATTTCCTGAACTCGATCGAGGGTTGAAGATTCACAGTAGAGACGCAAAACCGGTTCTGTGCCACTAAAGCGAATTAACAACCAACTGCCATCTTCTAAACGGAATTTATAACCGTCCATAGGATTACAATCAGTCACTTGTTTACCGGCAATTTCCCTTAAGGGATCGTTATCCAAAGCAGTAATTAACTGAGCGCGAGCTTCCATATTAGCTAGGGGTAAATCAATACGATCATACTCAGAATGAAAACCAGTTTTATCCTGTAATTGCGCGTAAAGATCGCTTAAATCTTGGCCCGATTCTACCACTGCTTCCAAAACGTATAAAGCTGATAGTAAAGCATCCCGTTCGGGAATGTGAGTACCATAACCGACACCTCCCGACTCTTCCCCACCAATTAACACAGGAGTGGTCAACATTCGATCGGCGATATACTTATAACCGATCGGGGTTTCAAAGACCGATAAACCGTATAAACTGGCTAATTTGGGGATTAAATCGGAACCGCTCACCGTTTTCACAATTTCCCCTCTCATTCCCTTTTTGCCGGCTAAATGCTCGATTAGAATCGGGATGAGATTTTGGGTGCTTAAAAAATTCCCCCGACCATCGATCGCCGCCACTCGATCGCTATCGCCATCGAAGACCAAACCTACTCGCAAAGGGGCTAAATTTTCGCTCTGAGCCAGTTTATCGATGATTTCCCTCAAATTTCTCGGTAAAGGTTCCGGAGAGCCGCCACCGAACAAAGGATCGCGATTGCCGCGTAATTCCGTGATCCCCACCCCCAAAAGACGCTCTAAACCGGTAGCCGCCGCACCGTGCATGACATCGGAATAAACTTTTAGTTGTCCCGATTCGATCGCGTTGGCAATAGCGGCAATGTTAACTTTTTGGCGTAAACCCTGACAATAACCAGACCAAGGCTCAAAAGTGCTTAATTTACCTGCATTGGCCTTAAATTGCGGCGGATTAGACAATAAAGCTTCAATTTGTTGGGTAATTTCCGGCGAGACAGAACCACCAAAATAACCTTTAACCTTCAAACCGAGATATTTAGCCGGGTTATGACTGGCGGTTAACACGATCGCACCGAGAGCATTTTCTGAGCGAGCTGCCCAACTAAAAGCGGGAGTGGGAGCGTAGGATTGGGAGAGAAGCACATCAAAACCGGCTTTTTGAAGCGATTCCGCCGCAGTTTGAGCAAAATCCTCCGCCATAAACCGCCGATCATAGCCGACGATCATCGTCCGCGAACCCGTGATCTGACCATAATTATCCGCTAAAACCTGAGCCGCCAAGGGAGCGAGCAGAGCGACTCGATCGAAAGTAAAATCGGCGGCGATAATCCCGCGCCAGCCATCGGTTCCAAATTTAATCGGGTTCACGGTGGTCATGATTTACCCCTAAATATCCATTTTCCCAATACTGTAACCCGCTCCGTACCCCTTGGCGATAGGGAATGGGGGAGATGGGGAGATGGGGAAATGGGGAAATGGGGAAATGGGGTAATGGGGAGACCACTTCGTGCGCGTTGCGGGGGGAAATGGGGAAATGGGGAATTTCAGCTAAAACCCTAACACCCTAACACCCTAACACCCTAACACCCCAACATCCCAACACCCTAAAAACCCAATACCTTTTCAGGTTTCTCGATCATCGGTTTTTGCTGCCAGATCGAGCGCACCGACTTCACTGGCTAATAATTTTTCCATTAACATTTGTAACTTCATCCGTTCTATATAGGGCCATCCCCCGGTTTCCTCGATATCCCGGAGTAATCCGTATAAGTCCTTACGGGTATTGGGTAAAGATGGCTCGAACATCTGCTCGCGAATTTGCCGATGTAAATTTTCTAAAGTTCGCAGCAACATTAACAAACCGTTACAATCTCCCTGCTGTTCTTCGGCGATCGCTGTCACCGTCGTTACAAGGGAATGTAGTTGGCTATCTAATTGGCTATTATCTCCCGGCAATCGGCTATTCATCGAAATTTCTGCATCTGAAAACAGTCACACCAATCATATCAGTCATCAGTTATGAGTTACTTAGAGCCTCCTGACTTGAAAGAGGGTGTGGGGTGGGGGAAGTGGGGAAGTGGGGAAGTGGGGAAGTGGGGTGTGGGGAAGGAAACCTCTTTCATCTGTGGTGGTGAAAATTTTTTCATCAGGACTGCCACCTATCTCCTATCTCCTGCCTGCCGTCCCCTGTCTCCCATCTTCTCAATGGTCACTGATCTTTGATAAACTGGGTTTCGGTGAATTGGCGCCTAATTCATCAGGCTATAGATCAAGGGTAGTAATTGTAAAGATTGACAAAGAGAGGTTGACATAGATGAGATTTCGTGCCTTGTTAGTTGCCTTTTTAGCCTTGTGCTTAGGGGTGTTGACAGCTTGTAGCGACGCGCCTAGTGCCGTCCTGAATAGAAACGAGCTAACCTATGATGAAATTTTAAACACTGGATTAGCTAACAAATGTCCGCAGATTTCCGAGTTTACCCGGGGTACTCTCCCCTTAGAAAGCGGCGAAAGTTATGTGGTGACAGATTTATGCTTGGAACCCCAGGAATATTTTGTCAAGGGTGAACCCATTAATAAGCGGGAAGCGGCCACCTTTATCCCGGGTAAACTCTTAACCAGAGATACCACCAGTTTAGAACAGATGACAGCGACCTTAACCGTAGGCGAAGACGGTGTTTTAACCCTCAAGGAAGAAGACGGTATTGATTTCCAACCCATTACCGTACAATTACCCGGAGGTGAAAGAGTTCCCCTCTTCTTTACCATTAAAGGTTTCACTGGCAAAACCGAAGCTGGATTTAGCTCTATCAACAGTTCCACGGATTTTGAAGGCGACTTTAAAGTTCCCTCCTATCGTGGTGCTGGTTTCTTAGATCCCAAAGGTCGGGGTGTGGTGACGGGTTATGATAATGCTGTCGCTTTACCCGCTAGTGCTGATAGTCAAGATTTCCAGCGTGCTAACGTCAAAGCGACGGAACTGGGTAAAGGTACTATGTCTTTACAGGTGACTAAAGTTGACGCTTCTACTGGCGAGTTTGCTGGTGTTTTTGAAAGTGAACAGCCTTCCGACACCGATTTAGGGGCAAAAGATGCTGAAGAAGTGAAAATTCGCGGCATTTTCTATGGTCGTCTCGAAGCTCGTGCCTAATTAATAAATTCAGAATTTCTGGAAATTAAGGCGAATTTCTCCCTAGAGAAGTTCGCTTTTTTTCAGCCCTCTTGGGGTTATTCAAGGGTTAAAATAAAGATTGACCTCGCCATGGAGGAAGAGTTGCTAATGCCCAAGAAGACGAACAAGAAAACGGAAGCCAAAAGTTACAACCATGGCGAGGAACATCCCCAGCGCCCCGATATTGGCACGGAACCCCACTTCAAGAAGAAAAAACCCCCTTTCACCTATCGTTATGATTCCTCCTTGTCCCCGGAGTTAAACTGGGATGAAAACCCCGCACGAGAAGAAGCTGAGGCCTTAATTGAGCAAATTCTCGCAGCCGAAGATTTAGAAACCGCCAAAATAGCAGCGCGTAAACTCAAGGCAATCGGTGAACCGTTTTTAAATTGGACAGGAAAGGCCGAAAGATTATCTTTTCAAGTGCCGACTTTACCCCTATTTGTCCATGAACGTTTATCCACTAGGGCAATTATTGAAACCCTGAAATCCCACAAGGTGGAAAAGGGAGAACAATTGAATCTATTTAATGACCCTCAATGGTCAATTACTGACCAGATTCTCCGAGCTTATGAATATCACGATAAATGGGTAAACCGGATGATTCTCGGTGACTCGTTGCTGACGATGAACTCCCTACTGCAATACGAGGGGATGGGGGGTAAGGTGCAGATGATTTATATTGACCCTCCCTACGGGGTAAAATTTGGTTCTAATTTTCAACCTTTTGTCAGAAAACGCGATGTTAAACACAACGATGACGATGATTTCACCCGCGAACCGGAGATGGTGCAAGCTTATCGAGATACTTGGGAATTAGGGTTACATTCCTATCTGAGTTATTTACGCGATCGTTTGTTGTTAGCCCGGGAGTTATTAACTGATAGTGGTAGTGTTTTTGTGCAGATTTCCGATGAGAATGTTCATCATGTTCGGGAATTGATGGATGAGGTTTTTGGGGGGGAGAATTTTGTTAGTTTGATTACTTTCGTAAAAACATCTGGTCAAACAGATAACCTATTATCATCAATATCCGATTATATTCTCTGGTACAGCAAGAATAAATCAGTAATTAAATACAATCAACTTTTTTTAGATAAAAGTATTGGTGGACAGGGAGCAGGTGCTTACAAGAAAATAAAACTATCAGATGGCACTATAAGAAATATAACAAAGGAAGAATTAGCTAATCCTGATCTTATCCCTAAAGGAGCAAGACTATTTCGATTAGGAGCATTAACCAGCCAAAGTCCTGGAAGTAAATATCCTGTAACTATAGGAGAAAAAACTTATAACCCAAAAGGGTACTGGAAGACTCAAGAGTCATCAATGCAAATTTTAATAAAAGCAGGTAGAGTTGTTCCATCTTCCAATGCTCTAAATTATGTAAGATTTTTTGATGATTTTCCGGCTTTTCCTATAGCAAATAATTGGACAGATGTTGGAAGTAGTGTTGGAGGTGAAAAATTCTATGTCGTTCAAACATCCAATAAAGCAATAGAAAGATGTATTTTAATGACCACCGACCCAGGCGATTTAGTATTAGATATCACCTGTCTAAGAAAAGGTACAAAAATCCTTATTCCCCAGCAACCAACTAACTCCCCCCCTTTGAAGGGGGGGCAGGGGGGGGTAAAATCTCAGATACTGGGGTCTACCCCCCCAACCCCCCCGACATCGGGGGGGCAAGACGGAGCAACCCCGACATCGGGGGGGCAAGACGGGGCAACCCCGACATCGGGGGGGCAGATACCGGGGAGCTACCCCCCCAACCCCCCCGACATCGGGGGGGCTTTAGAGGCTTTAGAAATAGAAAAATTACAACCAGGAGATTATGTCATCGGACACGATCTGCAACCTCATCGGATTCTTCGTACTATCAGCAAAACCCATCAAGGGAAAATGATCGGGATTCGTCACCACCTTTGTCAGCAAATCCTCTGGGTAACGGGAGATCATCGAGTCTTATGTCAAAAACGGACAACCAGTTATGGCGGCGATCGCAATTGGGAACATATTCCTAAAAATAATTTTGGTTTAGCTAGAGAAATGAGAAAAGAAGCTACTCCAGCCGAAGCTAAATTATGGCAAGAAATCAAAGGAAATCAATTAGGAGTTAAATTCCGCCGTCAACATCCTATTGGACGTTATATTACCGACTTTTATGCAAGAGAAAAGAGTTGTATTGTTGAAGTAGATGGAGATAGCCATTATAGGCCAGATGCGATAGTTTATGACCAAGAAAGAGATACTTATTTAAACTCTTTGGGATTAACTATTTTGCGATTCAATAATCAAGAAATTTATCATAATTTGGCGGGAGTATTAGAGACAATTAAAGCCACATTTGCTGCGGTTGAACCTTCAGAAGATCATTACAAAGAATGGCGACGGGCTGATACTTTAAAAGTCGGTGATATTGTTTATTTTGGCAGGGAACAAATACCCTGTGAAATTAAAGATTTAAAATCGGAAATAACTACGGAAACAGTCTATGATTTAGAGATTGAAACTGTCCATTCTTTTATTACTGAAGTTTGTACTGTGCATAATTGCGGAAGTGGGACAACCGCCTACGTTGCCGAACAATGGGGGAGAAGATGGATAACCTGTGATGTCAGTAGAGTACCCTTAGCCTTAGCCAGACAGAGACTATTAACCGCCACTTTTCCTTGGTATGAACTGAAAGATAATAACTCACCGGCGGGGGGTTTTATCTACAAGAGAAAACAGAATAGTAAAGGGGAAGAAATTGGGGGAATTGTCCCACACATCACCCTGAAAAGTATCGCCAATAATGAACCGCCAGAATCAGAAATCTTAGTTGACCGTCCCGAAGTAGATAAGAGTATTGTGCGGGTGTGTAGTCCCTTCACCATCGAGGGAACCATACCGCCTCCGGTGGAGATGGAAGACGAACCGGAAAGCGCAGCGGTGGTAATCGAGAATAGCGGTTCTTATGAAGAACGGATGTTGGAAATTTTGCGGAAATCTCCCCTCTTGCGTCTGTCTGGGAACCGCACCATCACCCTGAACAACGTGCGACAGCCAACGAGAACCCAGAATCTATCGGCTGAGGCAATGGTCAAAGCTAGTGATTTAGAAGGTGCTACCTTGGAGGAGGTGGTAGATGAGGCCCTAGAAGTAAACCTGAACCAGCTTCCCCTCTCCCAGAAACCGGTGGCGTTTCTATTCGGACCGGAGAACGGAGCGATCGCAGAACAGCCCATTTACAGAGCGGCCGGGGAAGCCTATCATCGGAAATTTTGGGTCTGAAACCCCGCCGTTCTAGGTTGGCTTTACGTTAGAATTAAAAGGCCAGTCTCGAAAACCAAGTGGACGGCGCAGCACCTTGAAAACTCGGCTTAGGGGGTTCCGACCAGAAAAGCTTGGC
>NZ_JADBVM010000195.1:0-3044 GCF_020244875.1 Microcystis sp. M44BS1 | reverse complement strand
AGTCTCACATAAAGCCTTTGGCTTTTAAAACTTGGGTCAGTTTGGCTTTGAGAATCCACTAAACTTTTGATGTTTTCCAATAGAAAAGGTAAATGTTCTTCTGCTTTTTTCCGCCCCTTAGCTGAATGATTATCAACACAAATAATACCTCTTTTTAGTTCTTTAATTCCTTTACGAATAGTAGTTCGATTCCAGCCTAACTCCTGTGCAGCAAGGGTTTGTCCCCCATAGCCTAATTCTAAGACTGTTTGGGCCATGAATCTTCTTTTAGCTGCACCTTTTAATTGAAGTGCAGTTTCACTGAGCAATTTCTTGAGGGAATCAGTTAATTCCATATACACTTACAAAGAAAAACTTGATTAATAATGTACAGGATTAATTCTACTACAAAATTGGAAGGAGGAGGCAACCATCGACCCCTACCTCCTACACTCCGAGAATGATTATTATTCTTGAGAATGAATAGTTTATTTTTTGGAAGTCCCTTATTGCCCTACTCTGGATAACAATAATCAATCCTGCCAACTTACCTCCAGATACCGATGTTAGACTAAAAATGGCCCATGCCCTGTGGACAGGAACTGAGGAGGTTTCTTTACCCCCAAATTATCGTCCTTCCTCTCGATTAGACCCTGTTGGTGTTTTAGGAGTAGATGGAAAACGATATGAAGCTTATGATATAGGACAATCCTTATTAATGTTGCCCGCAGATTGGATTGGCACTCAACTCTCTAAAGTTTTTCCCGGTATTAAGCCTTAAGTAGTCGTGCAAAATAAATTTCCTAGTGAAGAAAGGCAAGAGGTAAGGGGCAAGAGGCAAGGGGGGGTTAGATTTGTGTAATTAATTTTGCTTAGGTACTTATTTATTAAGAGAATTTGCGGTTAGTTTTCTTGTAGTTATCCCTCTAAATGTATTAGTTGTTATCTCCTGTTATTGGTTACTTAGACTATTTGATTTTCAGGAGAAAATTGCGGCATCTGCCAGCTTGATTTGGTTGCTAGGTACTACCGTTCTCCACTATGCACAAACTTTTCAACAAAATAATCCAGTCCTACTTTGTGTGATTTTAGGTTATGCTTGTGCTTTAGCTTATATTAAAACTAACAAAGTACCTTATGTTTTTTTGAGTGGATTGGCAATCGGAGCGGCTATTATAATTCGCTCGACAACTATCATTTATGCTCTCACAGTTTTTGGGTTTCTAATTAGCTGTCTAATTTATAAAAATTTCAAGCTGAATCAAATCTTTAAGACAGCCATACTCTGGAACTTCGGCTTATTTCCCTTCTTTTTTGTCAGTAGATTATTTAATTACTTACGCTTTGGGGATTTTTGGACAACGGCAGCATCCTTAAGCATTGAGCAAATACGCAATGGAGCAATCTTTTCAGGGTTGCCAGAATTGCCCCCTAATTATCCTTTCATACACCCTCCCTACGTTGGTATTCTTGGCGTTCTCTTCTCACCAGCTAAAAGTATATTTATTTACGACCCCTTTCTTTTACCATGTTTAGTATTGGGGATTATTTTATTTAACAAATTAACACCTTATATACGAATATATTTTATTTCCTCAATTTTTGCACTTGTCTTTCATATTATCTTAACCAGCAAACTGGATTTCTGGCATGGAGATGGTTCTTGGGCTGCTCGTTATCACGTTACCTCAGTTCAGCTACTGCTTCTCCCCTTAATAGCTTTGCTAGTCTTAGAGATGTTATCAGTTAATCGGCTCAAACGATGGTTAATTAGCGGCTTGGTTGTTCTTTCCATTTTGGTTCAATTTACTTCTCTTGTCTTTGACCCTAGTGTAAATAGTGGTGTGGTCATCTTTGCAGAACCAAAAAGTTTTTTGAGGTTTCGTTTAGCTGAACGTATCGACAGTGTTAGTTGCTTAATTGGTCTTTCTCGATCCCAAAGTTGCTTAACTGGGGAAAAGTACAGTAAGTCTGATCTCGCCGGTAGAAAGTACAGTAAGTCTGATCTCGCCAGTAGGGTGTATTTCTGGCCTCTTAAATCCAACAAAGCGCAAGGATTGCTCTGGAAAATTTGGGGATTCCTCTTGATCACAGCTTTGATCAGCACTCTACTTTTCCTAGTGATTGGGTAGTAGTGATGGAGACTTAATACCTTGCCAATTGGGGATTGATGATTATCGATTTTTGGGGAGAAGGATAGACTCTGTCCGACCAATTAGTAAGTCAAGGAAATCGCCGAAATCCTGCTCAAGGATGTGTTTAAACCTCTGACAGAAGAAAATGTTATAGCGGTTCTCGCATCTGTGCGGCACACTTAAACCTTTGCTGATTAAGCTGTTCAGGATCGAGAATGTACCCCTTGTGAATCAGAAACGCTATATCGCTCTTCTGGGACTTTCGGAAATCCCTGACCGAATCCAGATTCTGAAACCCTTGGTTGACAAGTGATCACTAACTTTTTTTCTAATAAAAACTCAAATTTCGGGTTTCTGTTAGTTAGCGATAGCTTGAAGGCTTACCCCATAAGAGAGCTAGAGTTTAGAGACTGTAAGACTTTTGCCAGACTCCCTCCAAGAGCGATATACTAAATCCTCTTTAAAAGGTATAGGGGAGTTAATCACACTATTAAAAACGGATTTGGTATTAGTATTAAATCTAAAAAATACGAGTTCTTTGTCTGCATAAATACCTTTACGTTTTATACAAGTATTTTACATTTAATATGGATACCCGAAGAGCTAGGATGATTGTCGATTTCTTGGAATTTTTAATTTGCCATTAGGTTCTAGCCTAAATAATCTTTTAGATGCCCTAAAATTTCACGGCAATTATAAATAGTAAACTCAAGAGAAAGTATTGTTTCTTGCCATCTATGGCTCTTCGTTACTTGTTATGGTTCGATAGGGTGGCATAAATCGACTAAAGGGAGCATCTCACTTATGCAATGAGTATTAATACTTAGAGCAGTCAAAAACTAGAAAATCTTCAACTTGATCACAAAGAGAAATGAGATTATAATAGTTATAACTTACAATTCAGAATAGCTCTCGATGGGAGGAATAATT
>NZ_JADBVM010000194.1:0-15601 GCF_020244875.1 Microcystis sp. M44BS1 | reverse complement strand
GAATCAGTTATCAGTTAGGGACTTGCTTGGGAATAATATCCCAATCGATCGGAGGGCGCAAGCTTTGCGCCCCTACAGTAACGGATTTTGTCCACAATGTAGGGGCGAACTGCGTTCGCCCAAAAGGTACATTATCAAAGCTCAAGTCCCTAACCGGAAAAAAGGGAGTGGGGAAAACAAAGCTCCCCGCTGCTCCTTGCCTATTCCCAGACTTGCCCCGATCCGATACAATTAAACGGTTGTCTTGGAAGAATTAATAGTGATCGAGCGTTATACTCTCCCTGCAATGGGGAATTTGTGGACGGATAGATATAAATATCAAACATGGCTAGAGGTAGAGATAGCCGTCTGTGAAGCGCAGGCAGAATTAGGCTATATTCCGGGGGATGCAGTAGAAGAAATTAAGGCAAAAGCTAATTTTGATCCCGATCGCATTTTAGAAATAGAAGCAGAAGTGCGCCACGATGTCATCGCCTTTTTAACAAATGTTAACGAATATGTGGGCGAGCCGGGGCGTTATATTCATTTAGGTTTAACCAGTTCTGATGTACTAGATACCGCCCTATCCTTACAATTAGTCGCCAGTTTAAACCTGATTTTAGAACAATTAGAAGATTTTATTCAAGCCCTGCGCTATCGCGCCCAAGAACACCGTTATACAGTCATGGTGGGACGTTCCCACGGCATTCACGCCGAACCGATCACCTTTGGCTTTAAACTAGCGGGATGGTTAGCGGAAGTGCTGCGGGGACGCGATCGTTTAATTCGCTTGCGCCAAGACATCGCCATCGGTAAGATATCCGGTGCAGTGGGAACCTATGCCAATATTGACCCGAAAATTGAGGCGTTAACCTGTCAGAAGTTAGGATTAGAACCGGATACCGCTTCCACTCAAGTTATCTCGCGCGATCGACACGCCGATTATGTGCAACAATTAGCCTTATTAGCAGCTTCGATCGAACGTTTTGCCGTGGAGATTCGCAACCTGCAAAGAACCGATGTCCTAGAAGTGGAAGAATACTTTTCCAAAGGACAAAAAGGCTCCTCCGCTATGCCCCATAAACGTAATCCCATCCGTTCAGAACGCTTAACGGGAATGGCGAGAATTATCCGTAGTCATACCGTTTCCGCTTTAGAAAATATCGCCCTCTGGCACGAAAGAGATATTTCCCATAGTTCCGTAGAACGGGTAATGCTGCCAGATGTTTGCATTTTGACCCACTTTATGCTCAAGGAAATCACCGATTTAGTCAAAAATCTGCTGGTGTATCCCGAAAACATGAAGCGAAATATGAATGTTTACGGTGGCGTGATTTTCAGTCAAAGAGTTCTTTTAACTTTGGTGAGTAAGGGAATTAGCCGGGAATCTGCCTATAAAATCGTCCAAGAAAACGCCCATCGCGCTTGGAACACCGATAACGGCAATTTTAAAGCTTTTATCAGTCAAGATGAGCGAGTTACTGGCATTTTATCCCCCGACGAGATCGAAAGTTGCTTTGATCCCCAGCAGCACTTAAATCATCTTAATAGCATCTACCAAAGGTTAGATATCTAAGGAGCTTTCAGTTATCAGCTATCGGCCACGTTTTTGAGATCGGCAACTTGAAACCTTGGGAGTAATCATGCCATGACCATTACTGCGAGCGACCTACCGATGGAAAAAATTGCCCAGTTTTGCGATCGCTGGCAAGTGACCGAATTCGCTCTATTCGGCTCCGTCCTGCGCGAAGACTTCCGCCCCGACAGCGACATTGATGTTATGGTGGAATTTCATCCAGAAGCTCATCCCACATTCAGCACCCTAGACCAAATGGAAGCAGAGCTAAAAACCATTTTCCATCGAGATGTTGACCTGATTACTCGCCAAGGCATTGCCACCAGTCGCAACTACCTACGCCGTAATCAAATCCTTTCTTCGGCTCAAGTGATTTATGCAACGGGATCCCCAATTCCTGCTTGATATGCTGCAATCCGCAGAACTGGTCATGATCTACACGGCTCAATGCTCGAAAGCTGAGTTCGTCGCCAATGTGCAGCTTCAAGATTCAGTAATTCGACGGCTCTTGGTGATTGCCGAAGCCGCCGGACGAGTTTCCCAAACAACCCGACAAAACTTGCCCAACATTGCTTGGCAAGAAATCAAGGGAATGCGAAATCGGTTGGTACATGAGTATGATGATGTCAACCTCAATATCGTTTGGGATGTGGTTCAATCGCAGCTCCCATCACTAATTGAGGAGTTAAAGGGGCAAATTCCTCCTGAACGTTGAGGGTTGTTAGGCGGAAGTAGCGATCGCATAGGGAGAACTAAATCGACGACAGGGAACGCACCTTATGCCATTTTTCTTTATTCGTGGCAGACATTCTACTCCTTTCTCCCTTTCTAGGAGAGGGTTTGAGGGTGAGGAAAATTAACCATCTCTGCCATTACTTTAGAAAAATGGTATTAGCAAGATACTATTCACGTTTGATCAGGATTATCTTCTATATTGTTGACTTTCGTTAATTGTGGAAAAATATCTCGTACTGCCTCTTCAAATTTTTTGTAGGAAGATAAGGATTCTAATTTCGACAATGGGATTTTTGTACCAAGCGGTGAATATAAATCGTCAATTTTTAGTTTATTTCGATACCGTTTAGTCATACCTTCTCTGGCTTTATTGATGGCATTTTTAATCGTTTCTTTCGGATTGCTAAAAGATTCGGGTTCTTTATCGATTGCTAACTCACTATCACTTTTATTTGTACACAATTCTTTTTTTAGTAGTTCTTTGTCTGCTAATATCCAGGCTTCAGTCATTTGTATTGGAACGATAGCAACTAAATTTTTGCATAAGTCTCGCTCGTCTGATTTAATAGCATTAAAAGCCGGATCAATTCTTTCCTTAAATGCGTTTTCATCTGTTTTATCATCTGCGTCTGCATGGAAGCACAAAACCATTGCTCCCTTCTCCACCGCTTGAATTGCGTATTTTTTAGCTTTTTCTCGGATATTTTCGCCAGAGATTTGTGGAAGACAAATTGGTTCAAAAATTTTTATATCTTGTTCATCGTCAAAGGCAACTCTCTCGAAAGTGCGCTGAATAATATTCGGTAAAAATCTATGATCGGAACTGCCTTCTGTAGCTAAGGCAATAATTATTTGTTTGATTTTTTTTGCCATATTGATTTACATTAATTAGTTTTGTTGATTTTTAATATTTTTAATCGCACTTTCAGCATCAGCAGTTTTTAGATATTCCACAACTTCCGAGAGAGTTAGCTTGGCCTCATTTTCGGAGAAAAATAAGGTTAATTGCTTTTTATTATCTTTGATAACAGGGTGAAAATTACTGCTTTTCATCTTAATTCGCTTCCCTTCAATAGTGGATATTATAGTGGTAAGTTGAGAAAGCCAAATGCTGACATTTTTATCATCTTGCCAATTAATTAATTGACTCACCAGAACCGGAGAATGAGTGTTCACTATTACTTGGCGTAAAGGCATTTCAGTATCTTTAAAATCGACAGTTAGCTCTTTTAATAATCTTGCCATTGCTTCAATACGAAAAGGATGAATGCCATTTTCTGGCTCTTCAAAACATAGTAATCCTGTGTGTTGTCGGTCGTATTGCAGGACACATAATGTTAATAAACGTAGGGTTCCTTCGGAAAGGACTCTCGAAGAAAACTCCCGATTATCATCGCCTTTTACCTTGATAATAAATTGTCGATTTGCTTTGTCATCATAAACATTAACTTCTGTAAGATTCGGTAGCAGATTATTGAGATCACGGGAAATTGCTGTGAGGGTATATTTATCATCTTGTTTAATGCGAAATAAAGCAGCGGCTAAATTCTTTCCGCTTGCTGTTATTGTATCTCTGATGCCCATATCTTGACGCGTAGGTTCTCGCAGATCTTCGGGATTAAGCTGCATAAACTTCCAACTCAGCATTTCTTGTTTGGCGGCTAATATATGTTTAAAATCTATAGTATTAATGCTGCTTAAAACAGTTTGTGATGCGTTTTTTGCGGGAAATACTTTTTTATTCCCCGCTTGACCGTCTTGATGTACAACAATGGTAGCAATACCACTAATATCTTCAGTCTTAATATAAGGAATGGCTCTCCTACCCGTTACTTTTGGTCGCCAAGTTTCCAATACTGTCTTAGGAATATAATTTTTTACCCAATTATCTTCATTGTGCTTTAAATTTTCTAAACGTTCATCAACAATATACAAGTTTTCAAATCCACTTATATTAGACTCTCGTTTAACTTTTAATTGATAGCGTAATCTTGTATATTTAAGATCGACTTCCCCACCCCAATTATCCTTTACCTTGCGATTGACTAACATTTCAACTATAAATTCCATTTCCGTGGCGTAGTCGTCCTCATCATACTGGGTAAAAAGTTCGCTAGGATGTCCTCGTTGCTCGCTAAAAGCCGTCTTCAGATCCACTTCTGCCAACCGCGCCAACAATTGCAAAGCATCAAATAAATTACTCTTACCAGAAGCATTAACCCCAGCAACTACAGTAAGCGGCGTGAATAACATTTCAAAATTATGAAAGGATTTAAAGCCATGAATTTTAATATAAGTAATCATAGTTTTAGGCGATAGGTAATATTAAAACATCAGCGCAACATTTAACCATACTGGACAATCTTCTCAACTGTCGCCCGATACTGTCCTACTATAATCTAGACATTGGTTTACAGAGGTAGTGCGATGCCGCCGATTTTGTTGGGTGCGTTTCTTGCTGCAACGAGGGAGAACGCACCTTACCGATCGATTCCTGAGAGTATAGGGTCTTAGTCTGACAAGGCCTATAAACAACAGCTTATCTGGCTGACGGCCGGGGGCCGACGACTGGCGGCTAAAAATTAACATTGCAAGAAAACTTAACAATTGGCCAAGAAACTCGATCGAGTAGGTAGAATAACAAGTAAATCATTTTGTAAACTCCACCCGATTAACTAACTAGAATAGAGATAACCCAGAACGCCTGTGATAGATAAAAGACGCACTACTCGCGATCTCCCCCAAATTAACGAAAGAATCCGCTTTCCTGAAATCCGCGTTATCGATAGCGACGGCTCTCAGCTAGGCATTATTACTCCTGCCGAAGCTTTGCGCGTGGCCGAAGAAAAGGAACTTGATCTCGTCCTCGTCAGTGAAACGGCAAGTCCTCCCGTTTGCCGGATTATGGACTATGGTAAGTACAAGTTTGAACAGGAGAAAAAGGCCCGCGAAGCCAAGAAAAAACAGCATACAGCCGATATAAAAGAAGTTAAAATGCGCTATAAAATCGATGAGCATGACTACAACGTGCGAGTCAACCAAGCGCAACGTTTTTTAAAAGCGGGAGATAAGGTAAAAGCGACGATTACCTTCCGAGGTCGGGAAATTCAACACTCTAACCTAGCGGAAGAATTACTGGCGCGCATGGCCAAGGATTTAGAGGATGTGGCTGAGGTACAGCAAGCACCAAAAAAAGAAGGTCGTAACATGATGATGATGTTATCGCCGAAAAAATAACTAAATAATCTGGAAAAAGGGGCTAAAACCCCTTTTTTGTTTTTCAGAAATCCCAAAAGGAAACCAATCATTTAAAACAAATGTATTAACCAGATTTTGACTCAATTCGCCGAATCGCCACCACTGCCGGCCGGGGAGGTTGATTAACTTGACCACTGGGCCAATTCGACCCTAGGGGTACTTGTCGTATTTGTTCAAATTCCTGCCCATTAGTGGTTTTCAGGGCAAATTTACGGTTTTCAAAGGCTAAATCCCGACGAATTCCCCCCGCTTCCCCCGGATGTTGTACTGCCAAAAATAACGTCTCTTGGTCGGGAGTAAAGTACAATCCCGTTAATTCCGCATCCATGGGAGCGATAGCAAAAGGATAGGGATGCTCTTGACCCTTGGCCAACACCCAAGCGCTATTATTACCAAAAATCCCCAATAAATCCCGTTGACTAACCGGAACCCCTTGGGGATAACGAGTTTTCATCTCTCGATTTAACCCACCCGTGGAAATATCGCTAACCATCCAGAGATTTCCCTGTTTATCGAAAGCGAGGTTATCGGGATTAGAAAAACCCTCACCTTTCTCTGTCGGTTCCCCTCCATAAGCGACCACATCCCAACGAAAACTTAAGGAAGCAGCATCGTTGTTATCTTCCCTTAAGCTGATAATCCAACCAAATTCGTAGGGTATTTCGCCATTTGGCCCCTTAAATATTTCCTTATCGGCTCCTCCCTCCGCTTCACTGGGACTACCAGAGGTAAAGGTCATATATAAAGTGCCATTCTCGTCCACTTCCGTATCTTCCGGGCGACCAGTACAAGTGACCCCAACGGCGTTAGCGGCAAAATGAGCATCGATGAGAATTGCCCCCTGTTTTTCCGTCCTATTACCTTCATACAGGTCTGCGAGGGTCTTATATTTAGCTTTGTAGGCCAGAATCTCCTCATCGTCCTTAAATAGCAGTAATTTAGTCTCATTGACTGTTCTTTCGGGATTCGGCAAGGCTACCACCCCATCCCCGCGACTAGCGGCAATTTGACTCGGTAGGACGGGATTTATCTCCGTGTCGGGATTTAAGGGTATCCAATAACCGGTTTTATCGGGGTTGAATTTGGCCCCGTAGAGCATTCCTTTTTCTAGGAGTTTTGAGTTATTTTTCTGCTTAATATCGCTAATTTTGCCCTCGGAAACGAATTTATAGACATGACCGCCTCTGCGATCGCATCCTGAATAAACCGCCAAGTATTGCCCCGTTTGAGCGAGAAAAGCGACCGCTTCATGGCGAAAACGCCCTAACCAAGTGTGTTTTGTGCCATAATCGTCAGGATTGGCCGGATCCACCTCCACCATCCAACCGTATTTATTTCCCGCTAACCCAAAAACGTTACCCCGGCCATCCACTTCCCCACTATTGAGAATAAAGGGGGTAGTATCGGGATGCAAGGAGGAACCATCTTTTAACACTACCTCCGTCACTTGGTCTTGAAAGTTTTCCTCGGCACTAAATACGGTTCCCCAGGGAGTTGTTCCCCCGGCGCAATTTTGAAATGTTCCGATAATTTTTGCCCCTAATCCGTCATCGTAGCCAAGTTTATCGGTTTTGGTAAAAATTGCTACAGCAGGGCCGGTCGCTTTCAGGTAATGGCCGTCCTTTAGTCCAGAAATACCGGTAATGCGGCGATCGGCTTTACTATAGGTACGTTGCCATTTTCCCGTTGGATCTTTAGCCAGGGAAATTACGCCAATTCCCTGATCAATTAGGCCTTCTAGGGATATTTCCTCGATTTTTGCCCTTAAGCTGGCATCTTGCAGGTTATAGGCGGCAATTTCACCCTTTTCATTCGTTTTTTCCCGTACTTCCTTGACGGGTAGGGTTTTACCAATCACTTGTTCAAAGGTTTGTAGCCAAGTACGACCACTGATATATTCAAAATTAACGGTTAGATAACCTTGACCCGGACTGGTTTCGATAAAAGATAGATAATCATTGTTATAACCGAAACGGGAATCAGCCACTTTATCCCCCCACTGTGCCAGCACATCGTAGGTGAATCCTTGAGGAAGAACGAGATCATCTAGGACTTTATAGGTTTGATAGGCATTTTTTTGGCTTTCATCGCTCATCCCGTCAATTTTTAAGGGAATCGGCAGTTTGACTGGAGAAAAGTTTAACCCAAAACTATTAGCAGCGATCGCAGGACTGCTAATCAGAGAGGAATATTTTTTCTCTTGCAGACTGAAAAAAGAGACACCGGCAGTGGCAGTTAAAAAGGTGAGGAAATTACGGCGAGAAATACTCATATTTTCGGAAATAAAGTCAAAACTTATACTCGAACCTTGATTAGGTTAAATTTTATTACGGACACTTGACATAGGGATTATACAGTATCCAAGTTATGACTAAGTTAACAGCCAGTTAAAAAGCTCTCCTGCAAAAATAAAAAATCTTCCGTTAGGTGAGGAGATTCGGAGACAGGAGGAGAAAAAAAGGACTCTTCTCGACTTTGTGTGATAATTTGCGCTTATAGAATCGTGAAATGCTTATTGAGCAAGACTTATAGGACTATTTTGCAGAAGAAACTAAGTAGGTGGGTGGAATTAAATATAAGATGAACGTAGGTTGGGTTGAAGCATGAAACCCAACGCCCGATTATGTTACGCTACCGCTAACCCATCCTACAAATAATTGTGCCTCCCTACTTATCAGTATAGACCTCGTTCCCACACAGAAACCAGAAGAACCAAAAAAGAGGTAAGAAAATCCCATCCCTCCCTCGGATATTAGAGCAAAAAACGAATTATTTCCGATAACCTCTACGGTGTCGATATCATGGAGGAAGCAACGGAAATCGCCAAACTGCGTTTATTTCTTGCTTTAGTTGCTGCCGAATATTGATTTTAATATCATGTCGGGAAATTCCCTCATCGGTTTAATTTGCCTGGACGAAAAAAGTTTTAATCTCATGGGAGATGAAAACATTCTGCCAACCCTCAACGAACAAAATTACCAAGCAATTCTTGCGAAAAAATCGCAGTATTGAATTAGACAAAGAACAGGCTTTTCAGTTGGAAGAAGTGCAGGAAACCCTCCTAGGAAGTCTTTAAACCCCAAGGAAAAGAATTTTTTTCTCAGCCTAGGGACTTGGTGACTAAAAATAAAATGGACATCAAGACATTTGAAAAGGAACAAAAAAAACTGTTAACCAATCCCGAAATTGCCCAAGCATGGTTAGAATATCAAAGTCAATAACCCCACGTTAGTCTCTATTTTACTTCCTCGGAACCATATAAAAATCAAATCTCTATTGTTAATGGTAAAAAGCAAGGGACGGCTCTTAATCTCTATGAGCTTTTTGTGGAACAATGTTTTAATATCCTCCATCCCCAGGGTTATTGTAGAATTATTATTCCCAGGGGAATTTATACAGATTTAGGAACCAAGCAACTGCGATAAATGTTATTTTCTCAGGCAAATCTGACAGGATTATTTTGTTTTGAAAATCGTCAAATAATTTTTGAATGTGTAGATAGTCGTTTTAAGTTTGTGATCTTAACTTTTGAAAAAACAAACAAACTCTTTCCTTTTTTGTGGAGTTTATGCGTCACAATTTTGAGAAATTACAACGTTTTTTCCATCAAGATAGTTGAGTAATTAGCGTCGATTTAATCGGCAAACTATCCCCAGATTACCTCTCGGTAATCGAATTTAAACAAGATATAGATATTCCTATCGCTGAAAAAATGTCTCGTTTTCCTCTGCTAGGAGAAACCCTTCCCGATACAGGGAATCTCAAGTTAACTCAAGAACTTCAGATGACTAATGATAGTCATTTATTTAAAACTGAACCCGCAAAGGGAAGATTGCCCCTCTGGGAAGGAAAAATGATTCATCAATTCACCCATCGGTAGGCTTTACCGAAATACTGGTTAGATGAAAAACAAGCAAGACAAGCTTTATTAAAACGCTGTGAAACAGTAAACAGTAAACATCTCCAAAAATTATAACTCAATCACAGCTTGCTTTTATACTTTGTACTGATTAAGTAGGGTTTGCTGAATATCAGTATAATCCTTGCTAGGAAGAGTTTTTGGGACTTTTTTAACCAAAAAAGTGCAAGAAACAAACGTTGATAAATCGATCCGAGAGACTCAAAATCCTTACACTCACCCATCCACCCATCCACCCATCCCGACCATTCCACCATTCTACAGCAAGGCGATACGGTCATTTTATTAGGTCATCGGGGCGATGTTCCCAATTTTGCCCGTCGTTATGCTCTGCGTCGAGAAATGCGCTATCGGGGGTCTTCTTGGTAGGATATTTAACCAGAAAAAAGTTGAGCTTTTCTGGAATTAATTTCCCTGCGGATGGAGATATTACTAACTCACTAATTATCTCCAGAGACAGCTATGAAATTAACCTATCGCGGCATTCCTTACGACAAAAACCCCACTGCCACCGTTGCTTCCAGTCCGATGATTTTAAGCTATCGTGGTGTTCCCTATTTAAAAAACCGTGGTGTCGTTCAAACGATTCAGAAACCGGTAGCCGTTACCTATCGCGGTCAAGCCTATCATATCACTCAATCTTTAGCTTCTTTGTCCACGGAAGGATCCTCTTTAAGTTTTTAACTTCTAGTTCATTTTTCAATTAATCTCTTTTAAATATTGTCAATTAAGTCGCTGGTTATAATTAAATTAAAAATAGATTTTAGGTTCGATCCCCCCTGCCCCCCTTGATAAGGGGGGAAGCCGAAGGCGGGGGGATCCCCCTTGATAAGGGGGGTGCCGATCCCCCCTTAATCCCCCCTTGATAAGGGGGGTGTCTGACAACTTTTAACACCTACCTACTTAATGATTTTATTAATTACCTTAAACGGGGTTGTATCTTCCCTCTTGCTCCCTTGCTCAAAGGGGGATTTTTTTATTTGTTTTGCCAACAAGGAATAACTACCTAAGCAAAATTAATTACACATATTTTTCCCTTCCGCAGTTCCGCAGTTCCAGCGTTCCCCCTTTCCGGAGTCTGAATTTAATTTTGTCGAACTGCTGATAGTTATCAGTTTTTTGTAGAATAGGGAGATTGAGAAAACGAACATCTGCCCCTATGACAAGATTCCCTTTGACTGGTCGCTATTCTAGTTTATGCGTCTTGCTCACTTTATTCTGGTTAAGCGGTCAATCTTTACCGGTGCGAGCAGAAAAAATCTATAATCCCGTCCCCCTCATCCTCAACAAAGAAATTAACGATACTCTCACCGACAAAGATATTCCCACGGGGGAGGGAGGGTTTGCTAGGGATTATACCGTAGATTTGGACAAGGATGATCAGGTGGCCATCGATCTCAAATCGGAAAACTTTGATGGAGTTTTAATTCTCCTGGCCGACGATGGTTCCACTGTAGCGGAAAATGATGATGGTCCCGATGGTGGCACTAATGCTCTCCTCTTTGCACGCATTACCGAGTCGGGTAAATATATTATTCGGGTGAGAGCTTTCGGAGAAACCGGTGGGGGAAAATTTACCCTGAAATTAACCCGTTTACGGGCTGTGGAGGGCAAAAATTAGCTAATTATTGTCAAAAAAACCAAGAATAGAGCCTCTGTCCACTCTACCACCGCACCGTAGGTATCGCCGGTGTGACCGCGAAGACGACGATATAACCAGTAACCAGTAAGCAGAGCGAGGGCGATTCCGGCACTAATGGCGATTATTCCCCAGCTTAGACCACCAAATAGGGCGATTAACCCCCAAATTACTCCCCCACAGTCCCAAGGCAGACAAAAAGCCACTTTATGAAAGGCTCCCTTACCGGTGGGTTTGAGGTAGGGATAAAGAGCGATCGCCATTACTTGCCCCCAACGTCCCCAAATTGGTGCTAAAATTAGGGCTAAGGCTCGATTATCGCTTAAATCGGTCAAAGCGGCGATTTTTAGCAGCAAAACCATGGTCACGGCCATGACTCCAAAGGCCCCGGTAACACTATCGGCCATGACCGCTAAACGACGCTGGGGGTCAGTGACAGCTAAACCATCGGCCGTGTCACTAACTCCATCAAGGTGTAGTCCTCCCGTTAGATAAACCCAAACTCCCACAAGGACAACCGCACGAGTCAGGGGTGGCATTCCCAGACTAGCTAGAGTTATATCGAGCAAAACCAGAATTAGACCCAAAAATAAGCCCACTAAGGGAATCCATCGGGCAATTCTGCCAAAATCAGGCCAGGCAATCGGAACGGGAATAATCGTGTAAAAAGCGATCGCACCTAAAAATGAGCGAATTTCTTGACAAATGAAGTTAAATATGGTAATCAATCTCCCCAATTCGCTCCCAATATGGCAGCGTTTCTCATAAAGATGAAGTATAACTTAATTTTGTATCGGCCACCCTGTGGGATTTTCAAAATAACACGCTTACTTGTAATTTTATAGGAAGAGTTCTTGCGATCGCTCTATAGGAGAGTAATATACGGAAAGATTTTTTTTAAAATGTGTATTTGGCGTAATGTACGGAAAATTTCCGCATAATATATAGTTAGACTGAAGAAATCGGCTCTCTGGGGATTACGCCGAAGACTGTATCCTGTTATACAATTACGATTTGACGTTAACTCAGAAAAGCTGATCCAGTAAAGGTTCTGGCCAATTAGCTCCCTAACTACCAGCCTCATTCCCGGAGAGCCAAGAAATCCTTAAAAATCCCATTCACTTTAAAACTAGGAGGATCTGTATGTTGAGGCTTTGATGTAACTGCTATACTACCCACTCTTTTTAGAGGTAAACCAGATGATTTCTCCCCAACTGATTGCCACCCTCGACAAACTCCCGTCCCCCCTCCAAGCCGAAATTCTCAACTACGCTGAATACCTGGCTGCTAAATACGCCGCCCTTCCTCAACCCGAAGCGCCGCCCAAAATATATCGCCAAGCTGGAACCATGAAAGGGATGTTCAAAATGGCAGAAGACTTTGACGCTCCCTTAGAAGACTTCAAAGACTATATGTAACCATGACTTACCTCCTCGATACCCACGCCCTGATTTGGTTCTTGGAAAATGATCCCCAGTTACCTCAAACCACCCGTAACCAGATCGAGACTACACCCACGATCTTCGTCAGCATCGTGTCTCTCTGGGAAATTGCTATCAAAACAAACATTGCTAAACTTACCCTTTCCGTTCCTTTCAATGCTATTGAAGCTAACCTGATCGCTTTAGGTATTACTCAATTGCCAATCGCCTTTGCAGACCTGGAAATTTACCTCTCCCTGCCGCTACATCACCGCGACCCATTCGATCGCCTACTCATTGCTCAGGCAATCAACTACTCCCTCACTCTCATTAGTCAGGACACCCCCATGGATGCTTACTTAATTCAAAGATTTTGGAAATAGTTAATAAGAAAATATTTTGTGTAAACTGCTACCGAACCATTTGGACTTAAGATAGAGAAGATGAGGACGAGCCATCTTCGAGTTCTAGCAGGGCGACGGTTTGGCTATGGTTTAGGGAGAAGGGGTGATTTCGGCTTTTGAGGAGCGGCGTTAGCTTGGGGGTGGTAAAGTTTTGTTACAGAGTTGTGTCAGTCCGGGAAATCGGCGCTACATTCCAAAAAACGGCGCTTGTCGGCGCTGGAGGTTCTGTTCAAAGGAGGTTGTTTTTAGTACGGCAATCTCTCTAACACGCTCATAGGAGTGATATACGGAAAGTTTCCGTATATTATGTAGTTATCTTCTCATGGGGACAACCTAAAGCTGAGTGTTATGTCCAAAAAACAATACGAAGAGTTTGAAGACCGCTTAGTGTTTAGAGAAGCCTCTAGTGGAGCAATAGTTATAGTGCTTTTCCTCGCATTTATACTATTTCCACTTGTGATAGTCTCAATTCTTATTAATGTTAATCTTGTATTTACTGTGCTGATTCTAGGCTCAGGATTTATGTTATGGCTGGTATGGCGGAGTTTTACCCTATGCAAGCTTATTCTCAAGCCAAATGAGAAAGTTTTAATTCATGAATGTATCCATTCTTTATCAAAGAAGAAGAGAGCTAAAGTTATCTCTTTTTCAAAAATCAAAAGTATTCAGATTGATATCAGTGATGAACTTTATGGGGGAACATCTGACAGGGAGATGTATGAGGTAGTTAAAATCAAGTTTTTAGCACAAAGTGGAGAGGAGTTTTATACAGCTACACTAAAAGCGAATCGTGAGTTTAGAAATGACTTTAATAGTATCGAAAAACTGGTTAATAAGTTGCAGACTTTTACCAACCTACCCCACAATGTCTTCAGCTATACTCCTCATAGTTTTTTAGGAGTGGAGAAATAACAAATCACTGCACCCGACCTTATGCTAAGCTATCTGTATCACCCAAAGTTATTGACGGCGGGTGAGTTCAACCGTTATGGTGCTTAGAGAGAATTCACTTGAGCTAGATAGAGGGTAAATGAAAAGCAAAATTTTAGAGCATAGCTCCAATCGCCTCTCAATCATCATCAACTACCAAGATGAGCAAATTTTATCTGGTATTCTTGTTATTTCTGGAATTAGTATTTTGGTGCTTACATATTTAGACATCGCACCCAAAGTTCTATCTTCATTCATACAAGTAGCAACTGATGCTTTATCCATATTCTGCTACATTGCAGGACTTTACCTATTTATCTATGGATTATTTAAATTGTATAACTCATTTCTAATTAGTAAATTTGCTTTTGATAAAGTAGTTAACAAATTAGAAATAGAAAGAAAAAATTTTGCAAATGTAAGCAAACAAATTTTCAGTTTATCGGAGGTGACTGGCGTAGAGGAAGTGTCTAAACCCAAAGCAACTCCTGAATTATTTTTATGGATCAAGAAAGGAAATCAAGTTAGGGGTGAAAAAATACCCTTTGTCAAAGCATCAATGACAAGTCTTCATATGTTGTGGCGTGAAGTATCCGAGTTTCTCAAAGATCAGCCAAATCTTATATTAAATAGAGAATGGTTAATAGAGCAAGATCAAGATAAGTTTAAGCTTTACCGCAAAGACCCAACCAAAATTGCTTACACTGTGGAGAGGAAAAAAGAAGGTTATCTAATTTATGAAGTTGATGGTAAAGAGGTTGGGCGATATAAGACACAGAATATAAGAAATGTTGAAACTGAAATCAATCCAGATGATAGAGATGAAGATAGAGGTGACCGTATGGTACTTACAATGAATGATGACAGTAAAATACCTATTTCAGATTACTGTAACTTTTACGATACGGGCAGTCACACGGTCAATGTTAGAGCTCTGAAATATGGTTTAGGTCTGGAGAAAAACCTACACATTTCACCAAGTTTTTACGCACCATAACAAATCACTGCACCCGACTTGCCTTAAAAATGATGGTCATGTATATTAGATATGTGTAGCGGGTGAGTTCAACCGTTGGATAGACAAAGTTTTGAGAATTTCAAAGTAGTCCATCGTACACCCTGAGTTCTGCTACAGTCTGGGCTAGACCTTGCCTTTCATAAGCTGCAAGTAACTCATCAACACTTTGCGGTGGATTTTTTAAACTCATTCGCTGTTGCTTAGCAGCTTCACAGATCACTGAAGGAGCTAAATCAATCAGATGAATAATAAACTCATCGGGATGCTGAGCCTCGATACCATATTGATCAAGAGTTGTAGCCGGAAAATCTGACAGATTGTATGTAACAATCACATCGGCTCCTGCACAAATGGCAGCTGCTAGTACATGACGGTCATTGGCATCTGGTAAGTTTAGCGATGGAATTAGATCTTTATAACCCTGAACGAGACAGTGCGATCGCTGCTCTTGTAGTGCGATCGCTGATCTTGTAGGGTGCGTTCCCTAAAGTGGCTCCTACTGCTCCAGCGATCGATTTTGGGGAACGCACCATGCAGATTGATTGCAGTGCGATCGCTGCTCTTGTAGGGTGCGTTCCCTACAGTGGCTCCTACTGCTCCAGCGATCGATTTTGGGGAACGCACCATGCAGATTGATTGCAGTGCGATCGCTGCTCTTGTAGGGTGCGTTCCCTACAGTGGCTCCTACTGCTCCAGCGATCGATTTTGGGGAACGCACCATG
>NZ_JADBVM010000193.1:0-5235 GCF_020244875.1 Microcystis sp. M44BS1 | reverse complement strand
GGATTTATTGATACTTATCTCAATCTAAATCCGGTGGAAGAGAGACAATTTCAAGAAGAGATTAGCACATTTAGTCAACCTGTACAGGAGGGAGTTATGCAAATTACCACCAGTTGGATGCGTCAAGGTATTGAACGCGGTATCGAACAAGGTATTGAACGGGAAAAAACATTGATTATTCGTCAACTTAAACGCAAGTTAGGGGAGATTAATCCTTCATTGGAAACTAAAATCATGGAGTTAAGTATTGATGATGTCGAAGCATTAGGAGAAGCTTTATTCGATTTCTCTACGGTTGAAGATTTAATCAATTGGTTAAATACTTTAACTGCCTAGTTTTGACGTTAGCGATCGCATCTTCCCAACAAATGAGAAAACGGGTTTCTTTGAGAAACTCTTTGAGAAACCCGTTTTCTAAATTGCAGAAACCGGGTTTCTGCGAGAACCTCTTTGAGAAACCCGCTTTCTTTGAGAAACCCGGTTTCTAGTTCCTTTGAGAAACCCGTTTTCTTGTATAAATGTTAATTTCTGTTACAGGTATCTTGAAACATTCAGGATTCTTTGAGTAAGATAGCCGCAGTAATCTTTCTAGGTCAACGTCATGACTCCCACTCTTTTGCCGAGCCTTGCTGCTATTGACGATGTTTTGTTCAATTTTGCTCAATCTGATGGCTTGAGTCAAGCTAATCGGGTGGATAGTGCGAGAAATCAGCGTTTAACCGCTACCGTAGTTTTCCTCGATGCTGGTGTTACCGATTATCAAACCCTCCAAGCTGGGGTAATTCCAGAAGTCGCCACGGTTATTCTCTCTGCCAATAAAGACGGAATCGAACAAATATCCGCTTTTTTACAACAAAATCCCCAGATTACCACCATTCACCTGGTTTCCCATGGTGCGCCGGGGTGCTTATATTTAGGAAATTGTCAACTTAATTTAACAAATATTTACGATTACCGCCAACAGTTACAGAATTGGGCAAAGATTAATCGTATTCTACTGTACGGTTGTCAGGTCGCGGCGGGAGATGCCGGGACAGAGTTTATTAATAAATTGTCCCAAATTACTGGCGCGAAAATAGCGGCTTCCAGCAGAAAGGTAGGAAATGCCGCATTAGGAGGAAGTTGGCAGTTAGAGGTGAGTTTACCCGCGATAAAGGGAGAGAATCAAACCTTTATTGAAACCTTAGATTTGTCGGATTTGCAGACATCTGGTGTTTTTCAGTCGGATATACTCAACACTTATCCCGGAGTATTTGCCCCTACGTTAGTAGGAGGATGGTATAGATTAAGCTATGCCAGTGCGGTAACAATAGTCGGTAACTATGCTTATGCGGTAGGGGACACTCTGGAGATTATTGATATTAGTAACCCCAGTAACCCGATTTTTAAGGGAAGTTATGATATTCCTTCTGGTTATCTAACTCCTGGTGTTTATATAGACCAAGATGTACAAGTAGTCGGTAACTATGCTTATGTAGCTGATGTAGGTTCAGGACTGCACATTATCGACATCAGCAACCCGACAAACCCCACCTTCAAGGGTAATTATAATACTTCTGGCTATGCTGCGGGTGTACAAATAGTCGGCAACTATGCTTATGTAGCTGATGATACGTCAGGACTGCAAATCATCGACATTAGCAACCCGACAAACCCCACTCTCAAGGGTAATTATAATACTTCTGGCTGGGCTTTAGGTGTACAAATAGTCGGTAACTATGCTTATGTAGCTGATTATGATAAAGGACTGCAAATCATCGACATCAGCAACCCGACAAACCCCACTCTCAAGGGTACTTTTTCTGGCCGTGCTGAGGATGTACAAATAGTCGGTAACTATGCTTATCTAGCTGCTGCTGGTTTAGGACTGCAAATAATCGACATCAGCAACCCGACAAACCCCACTCTCAAGGGTAATTACAATACTTCTGGCAATGCTGCGGGTGTACAAGTAGTCGGTAACTATGCTTATGTAGCTGATTATGATAAAGGACTGCAAATCATCGACATTAGCAACCCGACAAATCCCACTCTCAAGGGTAATTATGATACTCCCAGCGTTGCTTTGGATGTACAAGTAGTGGGTAACTATGCTTATGTGGCTGATAATTCATCAGGACTGCAAATTATCGACATCGGCAATCCTACAACTCCTACTCCCAAGAGTAATTATGATCATTCTGGCTTGGCTTCTGGTGTTCAAATAGTCGGTAACTACGCTTATGTAGCTGATGATACGTCAGGACTGCAAATCATCGACATCAGCAACCCGACCACCCCCACTCTCAAGGGTAATTATGATACTTCTGGCAATGCTAGGGATGTACAAATAGTGGGGAACTATGCTTATGTAGCTGATGGCAGTTCAGGACTGCAAATCATCGACATCAGCAACCCGACCACCCCCACTCTCAAGGGCAATTATAACACTTCTGGCACTGCTTGGGATGTACAAATAGTGGGGAACTATGCTTATGTGGCTGATGGCAGTTCAGGACTGCAAATCATCGACATCAGCAACCCGACCACCCCCACTCTCAAGGGCAGTTATAATACTTCTGGCAGTGCTTATGATGTACAAATAGTGGGGAACTATGCTTATGTAGCTGATGGTAGTTCAGGACTGCAAATCATCGACATCAGCAACCCGACAACCCCCACTCTCAAGGGTAATTATAATACTTCTGGCAGTGCTTGGGATGTACAAATAGTGGGGAACTATGCTTATGTAGCTGATGGCAGTTCAGGACTGCAAATCATCGACATCAGCAACCCGACAACCCCCACTCTCAAGGGTAATTATGATACTTCTGGCAGTGCTTATGATGTACAAATAGTCGGTAACTATGCTTATGTAGCTGATGGCAGTTCAGGACTGCAAATCATCGATGTGAGTGAGTTTACCAGTCCACAAACTGTTACTCTTTCTATTTCTCCCAGCAGTGTTGATGAAGACGGGACAGCTAATATGTCCTACTCCTTCACCCGTACCGGTGTAACCACTAATCCTTTAACCGTCAACTATACAGTCGGGGGGACAGCGACATTTAGCACAGATTACAGCCAAACTGGTGCAGCCAGTTATACAACAACCACAGGGACAGTGACTTTCGCCGCTAATTCTACCACTGCTACCGTAACAATTGATCCGACTGCTGATACTACAGTTGAAGACGACGAAACCGTCAGCTTAACTCTTGCTTCTGGGACTGGTTATACAGTAGGTACGACCACCGCAGTTACTGGAACAATTACCAATGATGATGCTAGTGTCACTCTTGCGGTTTCTCCCAGTAGTGTTACCGAACACGGGACAACCAACTTGATTTACACCTTCACTCGTAGCGGTTCCACAACGAATGCTTTGACAGCCAATTATACAGTCGGGGGGACAGCTACTTTTAGTACAGATTACACCCAAACCGGTGCAGCAACTTTCACCAGTGCAACAGGGACAGTGACTTTCGCTGCTGGTTCATCGACTGCGACTGTAACCGTTGACCCCACTCCTGATACAACAGTTGAAAGTGACGAAACCGTTGCTTTAACTCTTGCTTCGGGTACGGGTTATGCAGTAGGTACGACTACCGCAGTTACGGGAACAATTACTACCCTAGCATTAGTAGGAGAATGGGATAATTTAAACAGTGTCGATGCTGTAGCAGTAGTCGGTAACTATGCTTATGTATTGGGGGATAAACTGGGGATTATTGATATTAGTAACCCCAGTAACCCGACTTTTAAGGAAAGTTATAATTTTGGTGGTGAAGATATACAAATAGTCGGCAACTATGCTTATGTAGCTGCTGGTGGTTCAGGACTGCAAATCATCGACATCAGCAACCCAGCCGCTCCCACCCTTGTGGGTAATTATTATCGCGGCTGGGCTTATGATGTACAAGTAGTCGGTAACTATGCATATCTAGCTAATAATAGGAGTTCGCTGGGAATCATCGACATCAGCGACCCGACAAATCCCACCCTTAAAGGCGAATCTTTTTATGGGTCTTGGTGGACAGGGGTAGGGTTCGGTTATCCCGGCAGTGATATACAAGTAGTCGGCAACTATGCTTATATTGTCAGTAGCGGAGAGGTATTCATTACTTTTCCTTTTCCAGACTATGAGGGTGGGAGTGCTAGTTCGTTTCCTGGACGACTGGACATCATCGACATCAGCAACCCGACAAACCCCAATTACAAGGGTGGTGTTGATCTCGATGATTTTGATACTTTTGATGTAGTGGCTAATGGTGTACAAGTAGTCGGCAACTATGCTTATGTTGTAGGAAATTCGGAACTGGACATTATTAATATTAGTAACCCCAGTAACCCGACTCTTGGGGCAAATTATGGTTTTCCGGGTAACGATATACAAATAGTCGGTAACTATGCTTATATCGCAGGAGGAGGACTAGAAATCATCGACATCAGCAACCCGACAAATCCTATTCTCAAGGGTACTTCTTCTTATGGTGGCGCAGATGATGTAGAAATAGTCGGTAACTATGCATATCTTGCTGATTATTGGTCAGGACTGCAAATCATCAACATCAGCAACCCGACAAATCCCACTCTCAAGGGTAATTATGATACTTCTGGCGATGCTTTAGGTGTACAAGTAGTCGGTAACTATGCATATCTAGCTAATAGTAGTTCAGGACTGCAAATCATCGACATCAGCAACCCGACAAACCCCACTCTCAAGGGTAATTATAATACTTCTGGCAGTGCTAATGATGTACAAATAGTCGGCAACTATGCTTATGTAGCTGATTCGGATTCAGGACTGCAAATCATCGACATCAGCAACCCGACAAATCCCACTCTCAAGGGTAATTATAATACTTCTGGCTATGCTTTGGATGTACAAATAGTCGGCAACTATGCTTATGTAGCTGATGATTATTCAGGACTGCAAATCATCGACATCAGCAACCCGACAAACCCCACCTTTAAGGGTAATTATAATACTTCTGGCTCTGCTTATGATGTACAAATAGTCGGTAACTATGCTTATGTAGCTGATGGAGGTCAAGGACTGCAAATCATCGACATCAGCAACCCGACAAACCCCACTCTCAAGGGTAATTATGATACTTCTGGCAGTGCTAATGATGTACAAATAGTCGGTAACTATGCTTATGTAGCTGATGGAGGTCAAGGACTGCAAATCATCGACATCAGCAACCCGACAAACCCCACTCTCAAGGGTAATTATGATACTTCTGACTCTGC
>NZ_JADBVM010000192.1:0-22749 GCF_020244875.1 Microcystis sp. M44BS1 | reverse complement strand
TTCTCGGCTGGTGAGAGAGAGTCTATCTTTCTCTAAAAAAATGGAGAATCACGTTGGGGAGCCCTTTGGTATTTTATCCATGACTACAATGCACAGCAAAGCAAAGGATTAAGCCGCCATCACTACTACCGAATCACCACCAGTCTCGAAATTAACCCCCAATCTGCCGAAAATCAACTGGCTCTCGCTGTTACTCTCTACCGTCAAGGCAATACGGGGAAAGCGATCGAACTCGCTAAAAGCGCGCTTAAAATCGACCCTGAATTTTCTCAGGTTGAAACCCGGCAAAAAAATCTCTGGGGTGATAAAATCATCGCCGATGCTCGGAAACTACTCTCCCAACTGTAGGATAATTCCCTGAGACTTTTTGATACCAGAGCCGTTTTTAATAGTACGATTAACTGCCAATCTAACTTTAAAAACCCACTTCCCACTTCCCACTCCCCACTTCCCAGTATTTTATTACCTTTTAAACAGGATTTCGGATGATTACGACGACAATCTTCTTCGCAAAATCTTGATTATTCTCCTTTCGATCGAGCTAAAAAAATTTTTTCCCAGTCCTTGACAACTTATGTTAAGTTGATAGTGGCAGTTGCAAGAAATTAACCCCCAGTTCTCACCTAGGAATTGTTAAGATGAGGAATTTTTTTTCGTCGGTTTCTGGTGCGAAGAATGGAGTTGAAGACGATTACCTGTCCAACTCGATCTCTGTCCCTTGGTAGAGTGACTGACGGATAAGCTCGATCTGTTGGCAGATTTAGCTTGTTTTCTCGTCGCTAGTCATTCAATGATCAATGGGGAAAGATCGAGCCTACCTAGGGTTTGCTGAAAAGGTTTTTCCTGGTGGCAGGGTGTGGGGTGTGGGGTTTTACCCATTTTCAGGTGGTCAATTACCTAATTTTCAGGGAAAAAGTCCCGGAATTTTCCCCCCAATCACTGCAAGGGTCGGCACTTTTTGAGGTCAAAAAAGTCTAACAGCCTTATCCAACAAGGTTTTTAGATTTATTCAGCAAACCGTACCTAATTTTAACTATCTTCTCTCCTCCCTAATCAAACAATGCCTACCATGACCTTAGTGTTACCAATGGTGTATTTACTGGTGATCTACCTCTTACTAGCGATCGCCAAAAAAGCTAAAATCAACTCCTAATCAGTGATCAGTTGATCAGATTTGAGTTTTAAGTGAGCAGTATTACAGCGTTTCTCAAATACATGAGGTTCGTTCTTGCCGCTGAAATAGTTGATTAGCAAGTATTAGTGTCTGTGCTTCACCTTGACGAGAAAGGCTGTAAATAGCAGTTTCCTACTGTCTTTTCACTGATTACTGCTCACTGATTACTGTTCACTGAAAAAGGCTGACGGCTATAAAACGGGGACAGGCAATTGACGCTCCCGTCGCGCTCATGGGAGGGATTCTTGATTCACCGAGTCCACTTAGACTAAGTACCTTGCGATTCTCAACCCAGAGGTGGTTCTCTCCTCAAGCGTTAACTTTGGGTGCGCCCCACCCTAGTTGTATTTCTACAAAATTTGCTTTAATTGAAGTGTTAGCTTCAAATACTGCTTTGTCTAGTTCCTGCAAAGATTTTACCTACCTACAGGTAGAAACTAGAACATTAGGTAGAACCCCATATCTTTGATTGTCAAGGTGCAGATAGCATAGTGATTAGACTACATGGGTTTTTCAAGCGGTTGTTTACCCTAGCCGCTATACTTATATGGTAGCTATTTTTCGTGAGTCCTTCAAGACCTTTAAAGGAAAAAAGACTGCCAAGGCTAACGACCCCAAAAGAAGAGCAAGCGCACTTCGGAATACGCAACTAGAATGCCATTAACAATGTCAGAAGTCATTCGAGATTTCGCTCTTGAGACTAGACACTTATTTTTAGCTGTGGTTCGCTGTTCTATACTGGCCTTTGTTTCATCCCATCGGTAAAACCGAGGGTCTTCACCCGACATTGCAAATAAACCTTTTCTACCCCGGGAGAAAAACCGAGCCATTGACGAGATAAACGAGCAAAAGTGTCAGGATCACCGCTAACTGCGAAGTTGGTAGGTAGGGGTGTTTCGGGATTTTTTAGACCTAATAATTCTAGTTCTTTTTCCGCCGCTCGGACAACGGCAGCGGCGGGATCTACCAATCGCACGGAACTAGGTAAAAGACGACGCAAAACCGGGGAAAGATGGCGATAATGGGTACAACCATAGACCAGAGTATCAATATTTTCTGCCAGTAAAGGCTGAAGATATTCCCTAGCCACTTGTGTGGTGTAGGGGTCAAAAATGCGGTTAGCCTCGATCAAAGGGACAAATTCAGGACAGGGAATTTGCCAAACTTGGGCAGTAGGATCGATTTCTTGAATGGCTTGTTTATAGGCATTACTTTTAGCCGTAGCTGGGGTAGAAATCACCCCAATGCGCTTTCCTTTTTGAACGGCAGTTTTGGCACCGGGTAATATTACCCCCAAAATTGGTAAATCTTTAAATTCGGCCTGTACTTCTTCTAAAGCCAAGGCGGAACTGGTATTACAGGCCATAATCACCATTTTCACCCGGCGCTCGCTCATCCAAGTGAGAATTTCCCGGACAAATTCGATAATTTCCCCTTTAGAACGAGTTCCGTAGGGAAGTCTAGCGGTATCGGCGAAATAGAGAATTGATTCTTGGGGCAGTTGTCGATACAACTCCCTTAAAACGGTCAGTCCACCCACACCACTATCAAACACACCAATCGGACTAAGTTGTGATTCTCTCATAGATATCGAGGAAAACGCTGATCTAAAATAGCTTTATTTGATGATATTAAAACACGGATTTTTTGATCAGTAAACTAATGCTCCAATCATTTAATCATTAACGGAGATTTCGTTGAATATATTCAATAATTCCCCTTGCGATCGCCGCCGCCATTTGTCGTTGAAAGTTGACATTGGCTAATTTAGCAGCATCCTCAGCGCCGGTAACGAAACCCACTTCCACGAGGGTAGAGGGCATTTTCGAGGTTCTCAGCACATAGAAACGGGCCCGACGCACCCCCCGATCGGGCAGATCGACACTGCGGACAATATTGCGATGGATGGTGTCCGACAAACGGCGATCGCCAAAGTAATAAACTTCCAATCCGTTGACATCTGGTCGTCCTTTCCCCATAGAGTTAGCGTGGATACTGACAAACAGATCGGCATCGATCTGGTTAGCCAGATCCGTGCGACCTTGCAGGGTGACAAAAAAGTCGCTATCTCTAGTTAGACGCACATCGATGCCCTGTTGTTGCAGAATGCGGGTAACTTCTAGGGAAATGGGCAGAATTACGTTTTTTTCCTGAAGGCCACCAATTCCGATCGCCCCCGGGTCCTTACCACCGTGGCCCGGATCGATCACCACTAGAAAGCGGCTATTGCCTTGTCGGGGGGGATTAGGAGTGGGGTTAGAGGAGCGCGGTGGTGGGTTAAATTGCCCCGTATTGGGGGGTAAAGGAACAGGGATAGTAGTGGAGTCAGGAACCTGAGAAAGGGGGCTAGAATTGCGGGAGGAAAGCAATTCTAGGGCTAGGGTTTGACTGTCCGATTGAGTTAATTGTCCCAGTTGAAACCCTGCTGCGGTCTGTACCAAAATCAGCACCTTATTGGCGCTTTCCTGACGTACCCGCAATTGATAGATGGGACTAGAGCGACCAAAGCGCGGACCGCGAAAAGACTCGGCTAACTTAGCATTTTCGATGCTTAGTTCATAGACACCATCCCGGTTAACACTGCCGTTAGCTTTTAGGGGTAAATCCGCGCGAATTAACAGGCGATCGTTATTACCCGCCAGATCGATCGAGGAGATCGTGGCCAAACGATTGCTAGAAGGGGGATTATTGGCAGTTTTCGCAGGGGGATTATTGGGACGGGGAGTGGGATTAGTGGCGCTAGTGGGGGGGGGAGAGGAGATATTATCCACGGCACCCAGACCACCCCTAGGCAGTAAAACCAAGCCCCCAAAACGACTATAGAGAGCTTGCCAATCAGGACTATCTCTATTAACACTTAGGGAAATCTTAGCTCGTTGATTGGCGGTCTGACTGAATTGAATATCGCCGACCCCATAGCGATTGACGGGGATAGTTTGACCAGTGAGACTGCTGGGTAAAGTGGCACCGGGTAATTCAAATTCGATTTTTTTGCCGTCCCGGCTGCGTTGACTGCGGATCGATCGCTCATCACCATTCTGCTCTAAACGGACAAAAAGACCATTGCGAGTGACCTGAAAATCATCGTTGTTGTCCGTCCGGCTAACTGGAGGTGGGGGAGTGGGACGGGTGGAACCGCGATCGGGGGGAGGTGTGGGGTCAGGGGTGACGGGTGGTTGCGTTTCCTCCCTAATTGGTTGGGGTTCTGGCAATTCCACTGTCCATTGGGTGGGCGAAATTCCGCGAATTTTTACCTGTTGAGGATCAAAGGTGTAGCCTGGGGCCAATTCAATCACTAAACGGGTAGTTTCCGCATCAAATTGACCAATACGGACACTTCTGACGATATTGCCAATGGGCCGGTTAATATTGGGTTGCCCTAACTTGATCCCGGGCAGATCGATCACGATCCTGGTGGGGTTAGTGATCATTTGCGCTCGCGGTTGCACTCGATTGTCGGTGGTGAACACCAGACGATTCTCATTGGTGTCGAATCGCCAAAAGACGAGCTTGCCGGCCCAAGCAGGGGCCGCCACCAGCAACCAAGTTAATGCGCTTAGGAATAACCAATGAAATCTCACGATCGATGCTCCCGTTGCTCAGTTATCAATTACCTTTTTTCGGTAAAAATGGACAATTTTGTCGATTTTTGACCATCCATAGCTCCGTTAATGCTCTGAGAATGACTATCAATAAAAACAAGCTTATGGGACGTTGGCATGGTCTGCTATGTTTCTGATCAGTGATCAGGGATTGGTTGTTGGGGTGTTGGGGTTTTGGGGTTTTAGTTGAAATTACCCTATCTCCCTATCTCCCTATCCTCTAGCTCCTAACTCACTGCTCACTGCTCACTGATTGAGGGCTGGCGGTAGGTTCTTTAAATACTAACCTTAACAGGGGCGGAGCGATAAAGGTAGTCAAGATCACCATCATAATAATGGCCGCATCGGCAGCGGGGGATAAAGCGCCACTAGCAGCCCCGACTCCGGCAAAGACTAAACCCACTTCACCCCGGGGAATCATGCCAACTCCGATCGCCAAGCGATTGAGTTTTTCCTGACTGAAAACGGCTAACCCCGTTACCACTTTACCCAAAATAGCGACGACAATTAGGAAAGCGGCCAAGACTAATCCTTCTCGATTAGTGGGAATAGCGGGATTAAGGACACTTAAATCGGTTTTTGCCCCCACACAGACGAAAAATATCGGTACAAATAAATCGGCGATCGGGAACACTTGTTCTGCCAATTCCGATCGCTTTTCCGTTTCCCCGAGGACCAGGCCCGCGGCAAAGGAACCGAGAATCGCTTCTAATTGGATAACTTGGGCAATATAGGCAAGAATAAAGGCGAAAATCAGGGAAACTAAGAGCAATTGTCCCCTAGTTTTCATGCTATTAACTAATTGAACGTAAAAGGGGCTTAAAAAACGACCGATCAGGATCGCACCCACCACAAAAGCGCTGGAACTAATCACTAGATAAATTACTTTGCTAATCTGCACTTCTCCGGTCTTCACCAAAGAAGCAACGACAGCGAGGATGATAATACCGAGAATATCATCGAGAACCGCTGCCCCGATGATAATTTGACCTTCTTTCGCCGATAACTGCCCTATTTCTGCTAAAACCTTGGCGGTAATGCCGATACTGGTAGCGGTTAGAGCTGCCCCGGCAAAAATGGCGGGAATGGTGGCCAGATGAAAGATATAGATTAAACCCAAAGTACCCACCAAAAAGGGAACCGCAACTCCCACCACTGCGACGACGGCTGCCTGCGGACCGACGCGAATTAATTCCTGCAAGTCTGACTCTAAACCGATCTCGAACAGCAGGATAATTACCCCCAATTCCGAGAGGACGGAAATCACCTCACTGGCAGCACTAAAAACGGCGGGAGATTGCTCCGGGGTGAGGGGGGAAGTGGATTGTAGGAAGTGAATTAGGAGAGAATCCTCGAATCCCGCTCCTCCTTCTGGAAAAACCAGTAATTTTAGGGCAGAAACCCCGATAATCACGCCACCGACTAATTCTCCTAACACGGGAGGCAAGTTGAATCGCACGCATATTTCTCCCCCCAGTTTACAGGCGAAATAAATAACGGTCAAACTCAGCAGCACGCAGGCTAAAACTAAGGCACTATCGGCAGTTTCGGCTGTAGCTGCCGAGGCTAACAGGGGAATGTTAAAACTCCAAGCGGAAGAAAGAAAAGGCTGTAGTATCATCGCTCGCTCAAAATTACTCTCAATACTCTAACAAGCTTGCGGCCTATTCAGTCATACCTGCTCAAAGTTTGCCGTTCTATTAAACTTACTCAAATCTACTCATGAGCAAATTTGAAGCTAATTTCCTGCTTCAAGGTAGCAGTGTCGGCACTATCTACTCCCCAGGCTGACACGGTGGAACTCACCGCCAAAGAAGCTAGATTGAGACTAGCGTTCAAGTCTCTATCACAAACAAAAGAGCATTGTTCACAATCAAAAACTCTTTCGGATAAAGATAGAGACTCTTTTTTGTATCCACAATTGGAACAGATTTTGCTACTGGGGAACCATCTATCAGCTACGATTAACTCCGCACCATACAACTGATTTTTTTTGTTGGCTTTTGAAACTATTTCAATAACTTGAACCTCCTTCTGAAGTGCGGAATGTAGCCCTCTAAAATACCTCTGAGGGGGTTGCGGGCTTTTTCTTCTAATTTTTTACCCCGCACCCAAAGGACAGCACAAAATCCGAACCGCTTCCTTGCCTTTTTCCCATATCCTAACTACCAATATAACACTATTTCATTAATCAGAAAAATTACTTAAAAAACTCTGTATCCTCTGGGTCTCTGTGGTGAGCAATCAATTACTCAATCGACACTTTAGACATCTTCCACTACTTTTACCATTCCTTCTCGACCAACTTCTCCTAACTTTTCTCCCCAAACCTCCCAGCAATCTTCACAGGATTTTCCTACTCGTTTTTTGACGTTAATTCGGTAATAAAAATGTGTTTCATTATCTCCCACTAATTCCCCTGAAAATATTTCCCAATTGGGACTAACTAACAGCAGGAGTTCGTTAATTGGATCGTAAATATCCACCTCTGGATGCGCTCTTTCGGCAATTCGTCTTAACTTGATATCTGGCAGATACATAAATTTAGGTTCACAGCAGGAATTGACCATCAGCCACAGACAACCTGGCCCCTCCACTCGGTAATTAACCCACGCAATTGCTGCTGCTATTTCTAACATTTCATCCGGCATTTCATCAGGAGTGGGTAAGTGTAAATCCACTCGCATTATCCAATCACAAGATTCCTTTTTAGCCATGATTTTATAACTCTATATAGAACATTTTTACTAACTAATGACACGAGCGGGTATTTAACGGGATGGTCTGGGATTTTAGAAGCTCTATATCTGTCAGCACTTGAGAAAAATTAACCCATTACTTTAATAATAATAAACGCTGGGGAGATAAAGTAACAGTCCAAGGCAAAGCTTGCTCCTTAATTTCTAACCATTTATCCTTATATAACTCTGCTTGGATATGAAAATCGCGGTCGTGGTTGGAGGGTTGATTAAGTTTCAGATAGAGAGTCACCCGATGGGGTCCTTCAATGGCATTAGCTAACCAACAGGTAAAAGTATTAATATCGCCTAAATCTCGACCAAAAATAATTTGATGGGCGCGAATTCCCGTATAGGCTAAATAGTCGGGAATTCTGGGGACGGTGTGTAATTTAACATCCCAATCAATGGCCTCCAATTGTTGATTATTAATGATTATAGCACGGGAAAAATTCTTACAGCCCGTAATTTTTGCCAAACTAACGCTATCTGGTCGCTCAAAAATTTTCTGTTTAGAATTATTAGCAATTGCCCGCCCTTTTTCCATAACTAATAAATTCTCACATATTCGATAGGCTTCATCCATATTGTGGGTAACAAAAATTGTCACGCCATCGTAATTACTTAAAGTTTTGATCATCTGACGTTCTAATTGAGCGCGTAGATGGGTATCAAGGGCAGAAAAAGGCTCATCTAATAATAAAGCTTCCGGACGACTAGCTAAAGCGCGAGCGATGGCGACCCGTTGCTGTTGTCCCCCCGATAATTGATGGGGATAACGGTTTTCCATGCCGGGTAACTGCACTAATTCTAATTGAGTGGCAATCTGCTGACGGATAATTTTTGTGGGTAACTTTTGCGAGAGACCAAAAGCGATATTTTCTGCCACGGTGAGATGGGGAAAAAGGGCATAATTCTGCACCACAAAACCGATACGACGCTGACGACTGGGGAGATTAATTCCCTTTTCGGAGTCGAAGAGAATGCGCCCATTTAAGACAATACGACCCCTTGAGGGCGTTTCCACACCAGCCAGCGATCGCAAAATCAGGCTTTTTCCCGACCCCGAAGCCCCTAATAGTCCTAGGGGCTGATTTTGGCAGTTAAAAGTGACCGAGAGGTTAAAACCGGGTAAACATTTCTCTATATCGACAAATAAGCCTATTTTATCTTTATAATGCTGATTTTCAGCTGCTAAAAGGGCAAAATCGCGACCCTCCCAGGGTGGCAGCCAGTCCTCCATCTCGTTAGGTTTGCTTTCTCCCGGTCGTCCTAATTGCTGTTTACGTTGACTTTGCCAGAGATTAACGGCGATAATCCCCGATAGGGAGATTAAAATGATAATAAACACCCATATCCAAGCCTCGGTCATCGCTCCTGCTTCCACAGCGAAGAAAATCGCCATCGGGATAGTTTGAGTTTGCCCCGGAATATTACCCGCTAACATCAAAGTCGCCCCAAATTCCCCCAAAGCGCGGGCAAAAGCTAGGGTTAATCCCGCTAATACTCCGGGGAAGGAGAGGGGCAAAAGTACGCGCCAGAATATTTTCCCTTCCGATGCCCCTAGGGTGCGGGCAACCTGTAAAAGATTGGCATCCACCTGTTCAAAAGCGCCGAGGGTGGTTTTGTACATCAGGGGAAAAGCCACCACCGTCGCGGTGATAACGGCGGCATACCAAGTAAAAACGACGCGAAAGTTAAATAAGTCTAATAACTGTCCTAAGGGTCCGTTTTTGCCGAATAGGAGCAGTAAAATGAAGCCTACCACCGTCGGGGGCAAGATTAAGGGTGCGACGAAAACTCCCTCGATTAGGGATTTCCACCGTCCGCGATAGCCTAACATCCAATAAGCGGCGGCAATACCGAGAAAAAAGATGATTATCAGGGCAATGGTGGCGGTTTTTAGGGATATCCATAGGGGGGAAAAGTCGGGCATTTTTCAGGGGTCAGGGGTTGGGTTTTGGGGTTTTGGGGTTTTGGGGTTTTGGGGTCTTGGAGTGTTGGGGTGTTGGAGTGTTGGGGTGTTGGGGTTTTAGTTGAAATTCCCCACTTCCCCACTACCCCACTTCCCCACTACCCCACTTCCCCACTTCTCCACTTCTCCACTTCTCCACTTCCCCACTTCCCCACTTCCCCTAAATTATCTGGCTATTCCGAAGCCGAATTTTTCAAAAATGTTTTTAGCGGCTGCGCCGGTGAGATATTGGGCGAAAGTCTTGGCAGCTTGCGGGTTTTTACTGGCTTTTATCACAGCTATCGGGTAAATAATCGGAGAATGGAGATTATTGGCAGCCGTAGCCACTACTTTTACTTGGTCGGAAATTTTGGCATCGGTGATGTAAACAATGCCAGCATCGGCGTTACCAGTTTCTACGGCGGCGAGAACATTACGGACGGAGTTGGCAAAGACCAGTTTTGGTCTTATTTGCTCTAAAATGCCGAGATTTTTCAGAACTTCTTCGCTGTACTGACCGACGGGAACGCTGCGCGGTTCACCCACGGCAATTCTTTGGACATTACTGTTAGTCAAGGAACGAAAATCACTGATTTTTAGGGTGGAATTCTTGGGAACGATTAAAACTAGGCGATTAGTGAGCAGCTTTCTTCTGGTACTTCTATCGATTAAACCAGCTTTTGCTAAAGCGTCCATTTGCTTAGTCGCGGCCGAGACGAAAACATCGGCCGGCGCACCTTGTGTAATTTGCTGTTGCAAAGCTCCCGACGCAGCGAAGTTATAGTTAACTTTAATGTTGCCATGGGCTTTTTCAAACCCCGGCTTGATTTCTTCTAGGGCATCTTTGAGACTAGCGGCGGCAGAAACTAGAATTGTCTGGGTTTGGACGGTGGCGATAGTAGAGGAAAAAAGGTTTATACCCAGAGATAATAAGCAACTAAGGGCAATTGAGCCGATAAAAGCCAGAAAATATCGTCTTTTCATCAAGATTGACAGCAAGCGATCGATATTTATATTTCTATCACAACCAATCCACCGCCCAAAATCTGTATCTAGGGTTTGCGGCAAAAAGTTTTTCTTGGGGAAGTGGGGAAGTGGGGAATGGGGAAGTGGGGAGATGGGGGAGTGGGGAAGTGGGGGTGTGGGGAGAAAAAAGCTGACTCCTGACTCGGAGAATACTGTCTCGGAGAATACTGTCTCGGAGAATACTGACCCCTGAATCCTAGAACTTACGAAATGGTGTGAATTTTGAGGAAATTAGTGCCTTTAGTTTTCTGCATGGGAATTCCCGCCATAATCAGGATTTTATCGCCCGATTGCGCTAGATTTTTCTGAAGCAGAATTGATTCCGTTTGCTTTAACACATCCTCAAAGACAGACACCTGATGATCAAGAAGAATCGGGATCACACCCCAGACTAGGTTGAGACGGTGATAGACGCGTTTGTTGGGAGTCATGGCAATCACAGGAACCGAGGGACGTTCCTTAGAAGCCAGTAGCGAAGTGTAGCCAGACGTGGTAAAAGTAACAATATAACGGAGATCAAGGGTTTGATCGATCGCCACTAAAGCCTCACTGAGAGCATGAGTTTCATCGGACTGATTGGGGGGAGCATTATCAAACTTCACATCCGCTTCCACATCATGGGCGATTTTGGCCAACATAGCCACCGCTTTGACGGGAAAATCTCCCACTGCTGATTCCCCCGATAACATCACCGCATCGGTTCCATCGATAATCGCATTGGCCACATCACTGGCCTCGGCCCGAGTCGGTCGGGGATTGTGAATCATGCTTTCTAGCATCTGGGTGGCAGTGATGACGGGAATAGTTTTCATGTTGCAGAGTTTGATAATGCGTTTTTGCAACATGGGGACTTTTTCGGGACTTAATTCTACCCCCAAATCGCCCCGGGCCACCATAATTCCGTCACATTCCTCGACAATTGACTCTAAATTTTCGATCGCTTGCGGTTTTTCAATTTTAGCCATTACTGGCACATCCCCATGATTTCTCTCGGCTAAAAATGCCTTAATTGCCTTGATATCTTCTCCTTTACGAACAAAACTGAGGGAAACCCAATCAACCCCCTGAGAAAGACCAAATTCTAGGTCTTGTTTGTCTTTTTCGGTCATGGAAGGTAAGCGCAAATTGAGACGGGGTAGATTAACTCCCTTGCGACTCTTGAGAATCCCTCCTTCCAACACTTGACATTTTAGGTTTTTTCCGTTAATTTCAACGATTTTTAGCTCTAATAAGCCATCATCAAGGAGAATTTGCTCACCTAACTTGGCTTCCTCGGCCAGATAGGGATAATCGATCGAAACGGTGTTCGCTTCTCCCCGATACTCATCCATGGGGACAAGGGTGAGATAATCGCCGTCGTTGATGGTAATCGAACCATTGGGGAGATTACCAACGCGAATTTTTGGCCCTTGTAAATCTTGCAAGAGAGTGATAGGATTGTCTAATTCTTGAGAAATTTGCCGTAAAAGGCTAACAACTCTCGCATGATCCTCGTAGCTACCGTGGGAAAAGTTTAGCCGCGCTACATTCATCCCCGCACCGATCATCTCCTTGAGGACTTCCGGCGAATTACTGGCAGGGCCGATCGTGGCTACGATCTTAGTTCTATGGGTAATAATTGACATGGAACCCTTACTAATCGATCTTGGGACGATTACATGATATTCACTTTAGGTTAACTAACGGTGAAGCGGAAAACAAATTAAGCTTTTCCACAGAGTTGCAATCGCTCCCGGTCCTCTCCTTAGCAGTCAGGAGTCAGCTATCAGCGGCAACGGTTGAGAGCTTTCACGGTACGATAAACTAATAACCATCTCCGCTCGTTTAGATTTCGTTATGACCAACACATTAGACGATAAAGCCATAGTCAAGGACTATTTTAACGCCACAGGATTCGATCGCTGGCGCCGGATTTATGGGGATGGCGAAGTTAACAAAGTACAAAAAGATATTCGCATCGGTCATCAACAGACGCTCGATACCGTTATCGGTTGGTTAGAAAGTGATGACAATTTGCCTAATCTCTCAATCTGTGATGCTGGTTGTGGAGTCGGTAGTCTTAGTATTCCCCTCGCTAAAGCGGGCGCAACTATTTTCGCCAGTGATATTTCTGAGAAAATGGTGACAGAAGCTAAGGAAAGAGCGGCCAAAGAGTTAGCAGATACTGGTAAACTCACCTTTACCGTTCAAGATTTAGAAGCATTAACCGGCCAATATCACACGGTCATCTGTCTTGATGTTCTCATTCACTATCCCACAGAAGAAGCCTTAGGCATGATTAAACACCTGGGATCCCTAGCTCAATCCCGTTTAATCCTCAGTTTTGCTCCTAAAACCTGTTTATTAACCATTCTCAAGAAAATTGGTCAATTTTTCCCCGGTCCGAGTAAAACCACTCGCGCTTATCAACACAAGGAAAAAACTATTATCGCCGCTCTCAACGAAAATGGCTTTAAAATTGAACGGACGAGTATGACTAGCACTCGTTTCTATTTTTCCCGTATCCTCGAAGCTGTCCGCAGTGAATAAATAATGGCAGTCACCACCAGCAAATTAATCGAGTGGAAACAGCAAAAACGCGCGATTGTCACCCTCACAGCTTGGGATTATCCGATCGCGCGACTGCTCGATCAAGCGGGAATTGATATTATCCTGGTAGGAGATTCCTTAGCTATGACCGCTTTGGGCTATCCTACCACTTTACCGATCACCCTAGAGGCGATGATTCACCACGCGGCGGCCGTGTCTCGCGGGGTAAAACAAGCTTTAGTTGTCTGTGATTTGCCTTTTCTCAGCTATCAGGAAAGTGTCAGTCAGGCAATTAACTCGGCGGGAAGGATGTTAAAGGAAGCGGGAGTGCAAGGGGTAAAATTAGAGGGAGGTTATCCCGCTATGATCGAGACTATTAGCCGTTTAACCGAGATAGGCATCCCTGTTATGGGTCATATCGGATTAACTCCCCAGTCAGTCCATCGGTTAGGATACCGTCAGCAGGGAAAAACTCCATCGGATGCACAAAGATTAATCGAGGAAGCTTTAGCCTTGGAGAAAGCGGGAGTATTTGCCCTGGTTTTGGAACATATTCCCGCCAATTTAGCCGCTACTATTACCGATAAATTGACTATCCCGACGATTGGTATCGGTGCGGGGGAAGATTGTGATGGTCAGGTGTTAGTAACGGCGGATATCCTAGGATTAACCGAAAAAGCTCCCCCTTTTGCCAAAGTTTATGCTAATTTAAGCGAGACAATTACAAAAGCAGTGGTGGAATTTGCCAAGGATGTGAGGGGAAATGAATAGCGGCGAAAAAGCTACCTTTGGTGCCGGCTGTTTTTGGAAAACTGAGGACGCATTTCGGCGTTTATCGGGGGTTTTAGCGACTTCTGTGGGTTATATGGGGGGAAATTTCCCCAATCCTAGTTATCTCGATGTGTTATCGCGAATTACCGGTCATGCGGAAGTGGCACAAATTGCCTATAATCCCCAAGAGATAAGCTACGAGGCGTTATTAGCCGTTTTTTGGTCAATTCATGATCCGACTCAGTTAAATCGCCAAGGACCGGACAGGGGAGAACAATATCGATCGATTATTTTTTATCACACCCCGGAACAAAAGTTAATCGCCACTGCTTCCAAGGGTCAACTACAACTATCGGCAAAGTTTCAGCAAGATATCGTTACTTTGATCGAACCCGCAGGAGATTATTATCTGGCCGATCAGTCCCATCAACAGTATTTAGAGAAAAAACAGGCTCGATCGGTCGGGGATTTGCAGAAGAAAATATAAAGACAGGATCGGGGTATAATGTAAAGTTGCTTTCGCAGGAGATCAGGAAAAATGCCCGAGGCGGTCGGAGTCATTCAAACGTTGGGTTTTCCCCCCGTTTTAGCGGCGGCGGATGCCATGGTTAAAGGGGGACGAGTCACCCTAGTTTATTTCGATCTAGCGGAAAGGGGCGAATTTTTGGTGGCGATTCGCGGTCCGATTTCCGAGGTTAAACCAGCAGTAGAGGCAGGATTAGCGGCGGCGATGACCGCTTTTGGTGGTAATGTGGTCAGTCATTACATCGTACCGAATCCTCCAGAAAATGTACTGGCGGTTTTACCAGTGCAGCATACGCCTAAGTCGGACCGTTTTCGCAGTTAATTTCCCTAGCGATTAGCCCCAAACTAGACTATAGTTAAAGACTGGAAAATAGATTGGATTCTATCAATTAAACTTATCTGATTTTTGTTATTAGGAGTTAATTTATGACAGCCCAACCCGCGGTGGGATCGATCGAGACCAAAGGTTTCCCCGGTATTCTAGCGGCCGCCGATGCGATGGTAAAAGCAGGACGGATCACGATTGTTGGTTATTTAAGGGCAGGAAGCGCCCGTTTTACCCTCAATATTCGTGGGGATGTACAGGAGGTAAAAACCGCTATGGCTGCCGGCATTGAAGCCGTCAATAAAACCGAGGGGGCAGCTTTAGAAACCTGGGTAATTATTCCCCGTCCTCATGATAACGTGGTGGCTATTTTACCGATCGATTATAGCGAGGCAGTGGAACCTTTTCGTGCTGCTGCCGACGGTGCGATGGCACCAATCCGTCGTTAATATTCAAGGTCAATTTTTTGTTACTGGTTGGAACTTGTCTAGTTCCAACTTAGTTTTTGATGATGATTTAAGTTTTAGTCAGAAAACCGAATTTGATAATTGCTGCAACAGTTGCACCGATAACAGTGACTATCAAAGCCCATATTTGAGCCGTTGCCCTTTCTTTCAAGTCTTTGACATCTTCTTTGAGTTGGGAAACTTCGGTCTCTATTTTCGGCAATACTTCTAGTTTTGTTTCGATTCCCTTCAGGTTTCTGACATCCTCTTTGAGTTGGGAAACTTCGGTCTCTATTTTCGGCAATACTTCTAGTTTTGTTTCGATTCCCTTCAGGTTTCTGACATCTTCTTTGAGTTGGGAAACTTCGGTCTCTATTTTCGGCAATACTTCTAGTTTTGTTTCGATTCGCTCTAACCGATTGTCAAGTTTAGCGAGAATATCTTTTAAGTCAGTTTCAATGATAATAGGGTTACTCATGGGGAGATTCCTAGATTTTTATGGCTTTGTTTATTGTCAGGTTTGGGAATCGCCGTCTGTTTTACGGTGGCGAGGATGTCAGGTCTTACTCCACTCGATTAGAGCGCTAGTCAACCCTTCTAGGGTGTATTCTCGCGCCTCGATATCAACACGACCAAATAACTCTTGACAGGTTTTTGAAGTTTGCGGACCGATAGAAGCCAGACAAACTTTTTCTAAGAGGGAATTAACCGATAATTCTGCCGTTTCTTGCAGCAATAACCGATAAAAATTCTGGACGGTTTTGGAACTAGCAAAGGTGACTATATCGACTTTTCCCTCTCGAAACGCTTCCCAGATCTGACTATCCATGCGCGCGGGACATCCGGAATAATATGCGGCCACTTCCGTCACCTGACCAGCTTTGGCCGTTAATTCCTTAACTAATATGTCTCTGCCTCCCGTTTCCACGCGAGGAAAGAGGAATTTTTGCCCCCTAATCGGGTCGGGAAACTCGTTTACCAAAGCATCAGCGACAAAATCCCCTGGGATGAAATCCGCCTTTAATCCCCGTGAGTGCAAAACTTGGCTGGTTTTTTTGCCCACCACGGCGATTTTTACGTTCGCTAAAGCCCTAGCATCTTTTCCCCAAAATGTCAAGCGATCAAAGAAAAAATTAACAGCATTGGCAGAAGTTAAAATCAGCCAATCAAACTCTTTTAACTGAGCGATGGCATCGTCTAAACCTTGCCAACGGTTGGGGGGACGAATCTCTAAAGCGGGCATTTCTAGGACTTCTGCGCCTTGATTTTGCAAAATTTCGCTAAATTGACTCGTTTGCTCGGCGGCACGGGTAATAACAATAGTTTTACCGCCTAGGGGTGGGGGAGAGGACATAATCGCCAGATGCACAACTTGACCAATGACCATAATAGAGGGTGAGAGGGACACCCCGGCGGTTTGAGCGAGAATATTTTCTAAAGTGCCGCGCCAAATTTGTTGATCCTTGCGTCCCGCTTGGCGGATAATAGCGATCGAGTCGTCAATATTCCGCCCATTTTCGCATAATTTCTCGATAATTTGCCCTAAAGACTGACCAGCCATTAGTAGTACAAGTGTATCAATTTTAGCTAAAGCTGACCAATCGAGAGACTCAGGATCGTGAGCGCTCAAGACCGCAAAACAGCGACTAATATCCTTTTCGGTCAGGGGAATTCCAGCCAATAAAGGAGCGGCCAAAGCGGAGGAAATACCGGTTATCAATTCAAAATCACAGCCAGCCTGCTTTAAGGCTAACATTTCAGGATATACTCGCCCAAAAACTCCCGGATCACCACTTTTAAGCCGAATAACTCGTTTTCCCTCTTGACAATAATTAACCAGTATCCGATTAATCTGATTCTGCTCGGCCCCAGGTTGTCCCCCCCGTTTGCCCACATCGACTAAAACACAGGTTTTCGGCACTAGGGAGAAGATTTGACTATCCACTAGGGCATCGTACAGCAAAACCTCGGCCGTGGCTAAAATTGCTCGCGCTTGCAGGGTGAGAAAACTGCTCTGACCGATTCCCGCACCGAGAAGATAAACTTTACCCCGGGGATGGACGACTGCTGACATAATCGCAAATTTGGGTTTAATCTTTAATTTAGCACTTGGAGAAGAAACAAATTACTAGCGCAACAAGGGCAGCAGTAAAGTGACGAAATAATATACTAGGGGAGCGGTGAAGACATAACTATCAGTGCGATCGAGTATACCACCGTGACCGGGGATTAACTGGCCGGAATCCTTGACCCCGGCATCGCGTTTCATCATCGATTCGGTCAAATCACCCAATAAACTGACAATACCAATTAATAGGCCCAAAAATAAGCCGGTCAGCTGCCAATAGGGCCAATCTAAATACCAAGCACCCAAATCGGCCACCGCTATACTGCCTAAAATGCCAAAAAAGGAACCTTCCACCGTTTTTTTGGGACTAATCAGCGATAAAATGGTTTTCCCTAACCATTTTCCCATGATATAGGCTCCGATATCGGCGGCCCAAATGCAACCGAAAGCTAGAAAAGTCACCGTCAAAGCAGCGGGGAATAATTTCGGTTCCATCCACGATTCTGGCCAATATCCCATCAGGGGTAAGTTACTGGCAATGGCCACAGGATTACTTTCAGGAGAAAAACCGACCCGTAAACGAATCCAATAACTGGGTAAGTAACCACCGTAAAACAGACCGAGAATTGAGGTGGAAATATCGGCAATTGTCGCCATTTTGGGCTGAAAGAGCAGATAAAAACAAATTAACGCCCCAGCCAGGGGAAACATGGCATCGGTGAGGGGGGCTGCCATTGTTGCCGTCAGGAGTAATAATTGGGAAACTACGAGGGTGGTTTTAGCGGCCGGTTCAATGCCTTTGGCGCGAACTAGGCGAAAATACTCTAATTGTCCCAAAAAGACGATAACACCGATGCCGAGGGTGAAATACCAACCCCCAACGATAATAATTCCCAGTGCGAAGGCAATAGCAAAAATAGCGCTGACAATGCGTGGCCAAGGCATGGTTAATCCAGAGAAATTAGGCGGCATTGTCATAATTATATAGATTAAGAAAACTTTATGGAAGGTTATCCCCAATTAAAGTTTATCGCCACTCAGGATGAACATGGGATCAACGGCGGCAAAAACTTGGTGAATACCCCTAGTTTCTAGGCGATTTACTGCCGCTTGGACAATCTCGATATTACGCGCCTGTAAATTAGAAAAGCCTTCGGAAAATTGATAGAGGGTTTCTAAATTATTGGCCGTGGCCACGATGCGGCCGTTGGGTTTCAGGTATTGCCACACTTCTTGCAGGACCGATTTAATCGGTTTGCCGCCCTCGATACAGACGCGATCGGGTGCTAGGGATATATTGGGCAGACAATCGGGAGCGCTGCCTTCAAAAACCGTAACATTTTTTACCCCAAAGCGATCGCAATTACGGCGGATTAAACTGGCCACTTCTTCATCCCTTTCAATGGCAATAATCGGACTATTAGGGCATAATAAGCCAATTTCAACGGGAATAGTGCCGGTTCCTGCCCCGATATCCCAGAAAACCCCCCCATCACCTAACCTCAAAGCAGAAATCATCAATAATCTCACCTCGCGTTTACTCAAGGGAATCCCGGGCAAACGTTCAAACAATTCATCGGGAATACCGGGGGTTTTATATAACCAAGTCATGGGGAATCAATTATTGAGAAGCTTCACTACCAAGCATTATTATATAAATTTGTCAAATTTTCTTTATTAAGTAAACAGGGACTTTTCTAGGGATAAAACCGTGATTATAGATACAGCCTTTCTCATAAAGATGAAGTATAAACTAATTTGGGATTGACCACCGACTCCCCAAAACTAAAACTTCGTAGCTCACGATTAAGATAGCTGGTTTCTGCCAGATTTCTAATCCCTGGAAAACAATACTCTATTTTCTAAATTAATATGAACTGCCAAGGAGAAAAATAAAAGTTGATTCTTTCAGGTTCGACCACTAAAAGTCTTTTTAAAATTCTCATGTGCATTAAGCCAATGTATTCTTAGCCACCACCGTAAATCAATTTTGTTGTTTGCCATTTTCTCACTCTCTAGGGTTCAATCTACAAGTATTTTTTCTTTTAAGGAAAACTTATATTCCAACCATTACCATACTATATTATCCTCCAAGATTAAGTTAGTATAACAAATATATTCACTCACTCAAAGTTGATTCTTTCACGTTCGACAACTAAAGGCCTTTTTAAAATTCTCATGTGCATTAATCCGATATATTCCCCAATAATGCCGATAAAAAATAGTTGCACCGAAGCGAGTAAAAATAGTCCGACCATGATTGGTGCAGTTCCTAATGGAAAATAATCCCAGAACAACAATTTGGCGATTAAATAACCTAACGCCACTAGCAGACTCAAGAGGGACAAAGCAAAGCCTAACATGGTGGCCAGTCTGAGGGGAACTTGGGAGTGACTGGTAATACCCAGCATCGCATCGCTATAGTATCGATAGAAGTTGTAACTACTTATACCCCGTTTTCGCCGTTGCTGTTGATATTCAAAAGAGAAACTTTCAAAACCCAACTCTTCAATGAGTCCCCTAAAATAGGGATAGGGATCGTTAATCTCTCGTAGAACATTGATGACTTTGCGATCATATAACCCGAAACCTGTAAAATTTCTAGTAACTTTTATATCTGAAAGATTATCCATTAAAGAATAAAAAATTTGTCTAGCAAAATAGAAAAAAGCTCCTTCTTTCATCGGAGCTTTAACCGCTTTAACAACTTTATAGCCTTCTTCCCACTTCTTGACAAATTCTAGGATTAATTCGGGAGGGTCTTGCAGATCTGCTACAATAGGAATAACCGCATCCCCGTAACACTGAAGAATACCATAGTAACCAGAACGAACCGGACCGAAATTTCTAGCATTAACGATGACTTTTACACCAGGGTCTTTTTGAGCAATTTTTTTTAATTCATCTACAGTTTTATCTTGGGAAGCGTTATCGATAAAAAGATGTTCATACTCATAGTTAGGTAACTGATGAAAGACTTCTTTAACTCGCAGGTAAAGGTCTTCAATATTTCCTTCTTCATTATAACAAGGAGTCATTACAGTAATTTTTTTCATTGTGAGCCTTCTCTAAAAACAAATAGTTTCATTAAAATAAAAGAGATAACGGCCATCGGTAACAGTAAGATAGCACCAGCGATTAACATTTTAGTTTTTTGCTCGATGCCAATATCAATAGCATCAACAATTCTCAGCACCTCGACATTCAACAAGAAAGTCACTACATAAACTAAGACAAAACGAAAAATCAATTTGTTGTTTTTGCTACCAAAAACCAGTCTTCCCGTGGTTTGAAAGTTAAATAAAACTCCCAGAATGGTAGCCAGCAGAGCGGCTAACTTGTAATCCAGTCCAATAAGAATGAGAGTGGCAAAGGAAAAATAACCAAAGAGGGTATTCAGCACACCCACCAACAAAAACCTGACAAATTTATGTTTTTTAATCAGGTTAACCAATTTAGTCTTTTTGAGAATATACATTACTTACAAGTGAATCATCCATCGATAATAAGATTCTGTCCAGCGACGTAGGTATTTTCTAATCATTAATTCTCCACTGGTGGAATTAATAAATTGCTCAAGAGTTCTTCTCTATCTAAGAAAGGAGCCATATCCTCTAGGGGGGATGAAACCATTCTGCCATCAGGTAGTTGTCTTGAACTCAATTTAGGCTCAAATAACTGTTGAGTATCTAACATGATTTCACACACCACTGGACCGGGTTGCTCAAGTACCTCGATCAGTTGAGACTGAAAATCAGGAGAATTAATTCTTGTCGCAGGAATGCCATAAGCTTCAGCAACTTTAACAATATCAGGAAAGGACACGCCACTCTGAGAGCTTTCTCCAACTAACTTGCCAAAAAAGTTAATCTGGGTTGCTCTAATCGATAGATAGCCACCATTATTAAGAACAAAGATTTTGATGGGAAGTTGATGGTGGACGACGGTTTGGAGTTCTTGGATATTCATCTGAAGACTACCATCTCCAGCAAAACAGATAACCCGTTTGCCTTGTTGAGCGATGGCTGCCCCCACGGCAGCTGGCAAATCGTACCCCATTGAGGCACTGCCGGAGTTAGAAAACAATTTTTGTCCTTTTTGGATAATTGCTGACTGAAAAGTAACAACACAGGCCATCCCATCACCACAGACAATCACATCATCCTTATCTAAACACTTAAATAAGGTGTTCATCAAATGATAGGGATTAATAGCATTTTCTTGGGACTGATGTTTTTGGGGTAAAAAGATCGGATAACGTTGAACTCTTTCTTGGCACCAAGCCAACCAATCAGAATGAATTTCGGGGTCGAAATTATCTTCATCCAATTGGCGGTTTAATTCTTCCAGAAAAACTTTTACATCACAATGAATTGGCAGGTCAGGTTTAATTGTCGGTTTGTCTAATTCCGCTTGATCAGCATCCACTTGAATCTTAAAAGCACAGCGAGCAAAAGACTGCCAATTGTAACTGACTTGACGAATATTTAGACGGCTCCCAAGAATCAGTACAGTTTCTGCATTTTGAACGGTAAAATTGCCAGGGCGATCACCAATTGTACCCGGACGACCGCAATACAAAGGGTTATCAGAGGCGATTATATCATGAGTCCAAGCCGTAGTAACTGGGATTCCCAACCTTTGGATAACTTTCTCAAAAATTTCAACAGCGCCGCCAATTCGCACACCGCTGCCTGCCATAATCACAGGTCTGGGAGAGTTTTTCAACCGACTAATTACCTCACGGCATTGTTGTTGAATTAACCGTAAATCCCATAGTTCTCCATCCTCTGAGGGGTCGTAACCTTGTAATTGACTTTCATCGATTTTACTCCCCTGTACGTCAATGGGAACATCAATCCAGCAAGGACCCGGACGACCCGAAACAGCTAAATGTAGAGCTTTTTCTAAATGGAATCGAATCGATTGGGGATCATCAATCAGAACGGCATACTTCGTAATTCCTTTAACCATGCTAACAATATCTGCTTCCTGATCCCCCAGTTGTCTCAACCGAGGAAGGTTGTAGGTTGCTAGGCAGGTTTCTCGCTTTACCTGTCCCGATACTATTAGCATAGGAATAGAATCTGTCCAAGCCCCAAAAACTCCATTTAAGGCATTAATACCCCCCGGTCCAGTGGTGACATTAATACACCCGATCTTGCCAGTAACCCTAGCATAAGCTTCTGCTGCCATGGCACAGGCTTGTTCATGGTGACAACAAATATAACTCAAGCCTTGGCAGCGCCCGATGGCATCGTTGAGGTGCATGGCACCGCCACCTGTCACTAAGAAAATATGATGAAGGCCGTGATTGACAAGGGTCTGGGCAATATAATCGGCAACTCTAATCATTGTTTTGATGCCATAAATCCAGTTGATTATGATTATTATGACTCTATTGAGTCTATTTAGCAATTTGGTAATGATTCGGTAGTAGTGGCGTAGCCCTCTTGCTTACCTGGTATGAATTGTGTAAAATATTTATTAATAAAAATAATTGGAACCCGCTCAGTCTTTAAACCTCTAGCTTGCTCATGACTTTTCTGATAAATATCTTTTTCTGGCTCCTGTCTGGCTTACTCAAATAT
>NZ_JADBVM010000191.1:0-5392 GCF_020244875.1 Microcystis sp. M44BS1 | reverse complement strand
CTACTCCAGATACAGTCAACGGTACAGCCATTTTCAAGTAAAAAATGTACCCAGTAGCCTCTTTTCAATTTTTTCTTAGAAGCGACCTGCAGTAAGGGTTTTGTTAATTTTTTAGTATTTATGTATGGGGGAAGTCCAGATATTATATTACCTCCATTCAACTGAGAAACCAGAACCTACTAATCGCAGATAAACGATTCTTCCGGGCAAATTTCCTTTAAAGAGAATTTTTCCGTTAATGGGGACTCTAGAAGGCATATCTCTTACCCATACTTGATCACGACCTATTCCTCCAATACGGCCCTCCGATCCCGTCAATTGCTTGCCGGTAGAATCAATGATGATAGAGTCTTTGGGATAAAAAGTAAGATCTCTGACTTCCCCTAAGTTTGCAACCATAAAAGTACAAACTACAGAATTATTGTCTTTATTACAATTCTGAATCTCGAAAGCAAAACCATTGCTTACACGTCTCGAATTACGGGCTTGAGCAATATCATCGTGATTCTGATAGAAGTTAGAAGATAAAGCTATAGTTAAGGCTAAAATTGGTAGCCATCTGAAAAATCCTTTTTTCATCACCATTCGCTACTCAGTGCATAAGTGTTCGCCCCCTCGTAGCCAGGTCAAGCAACAACCCAACCCAAGACACAAGGCAGATAGTAGAACAATACACATTCCCCCCCCCACAACTGTATCAAAAGTTACAATTTAATAAATCTTTATATTCTCCTCCCTTCAGATTTTGGGGTTTTTGGGGAGTTCAAGAGCTTGGACTTGTACAATAAGGTTGTACAAGTCTCCCCTAAAAATTATGTTAAGCAAAGAAACCACCTACTCTCAGGCGAGAATGAATTTAGCCGGTATCTTAGATCAGGTGTGTGACGAATCTCAAATTATCGTCATTAAGCGTCGCAATCAGAAAAATGTGGCCTTAATTGCTGAAGATGAGCTTTCCAGTTTATTAGAGTGTGTTTATTTATTGCGATCGCCAGAAAATGCCCAACGCTTATTTCGCTCTTTAGCATGGACCCAGACAGAAGATGCAACTCCTCAAACATTAGCTGAATTGAAAGGGGAGTTAGGAATTGAGTCCTAAAAGAGAAAATAAGCCAGATAAACCTAAAAATAATCCTATTCATGGTTATTTGCCCGTTTTTAGTCCTGATTTCAAAGCAGATTTAGCTTGGTGGTATCGGAACGAACCGAAAAAAGGCGATAAAATTTTAGACTTAGTGGCAGATATTTTGGATGGCGATCCGTTTACAGGATTGGGTAAACCCGAACCTCTTAAGTATATTGCTGCCGACACTTGGTCACGACGGATCGACTTAGAGCATCGTTTGGTTTATAAAGTTACAGGAAATAAGGTTTATTTTTTACAAGCTCGCTATCATTATCAATCAGGCTAAACTCAGACAAACCCATCAAGAACTGTTACAGGAGAAAGGGGACAAGGAACGTAGTACGTTCCCCCTCGTAGCTTGGGTTAAGGGATAGCCCAACCCAAGACAGAAGGAGGACAGTGAAACAATACACACTTTCTACTCTAAGACTGTAGCCTAAGCTACAATTTAATAAATATTTACATTCCTCTCCCTAACGAGCGACTCAGATTTCGGGGTTTTTGGGGAGTTCAAGAGATTGAAATTGTACAATAAGGTTGTACAAGTATCCCCTAAAAATCATGTTAAGCAAAGAAACCACTTACTCTCAAATACAGTATTTTATCAACTGTAGATATCTCGGCGATGTCCAACCTTATGGATGGTAAGCCGCTTTGCTTCGGGTGCAAAAGAATAGATAACTCTATAGTCACCGACTCGAAGCTTGAAAAGACCACTCAAATTAGCACTTAAAGCTTGAGGACTAACATTTTCAAAATTATCCGACAACCAGCGAACTTTCCGCAAAATTCGCTCTTGAATGATAGGAGCGAGTGCTTCTAAATCAGCGATTGCTTCGCGGCTAAATTCTACAAAGTAAGCCATTACCAGTTTAATCCTAATTTTTTGGCTACTTCTTCGGCTGAAACCCCCTTTTCTCCTATTTCAGTCCGTCTTAGAGAGTCAAGAAGTTGTTGCTTAACTTCAGGTTTGACTTCTTTGTCTTGGTCAGGATCGAGTAAGATAGATTGGATGGTTTCGGCAACAGTTTCTTGAATGAGGAGCTTGAGTTCTTCAACGGTTAGCTCTTTAACTTGCATATTTTTAACTAGGAGAGAAGAATAAATAAACTACTCCTAATTTTGGCACTAAATTGGCTATTTGGCTCTTCTCGACTTTGTGTGATCATCAATGCTTGGTCTCGTGCCAAGGTAGAACCTCTGGAAATGCGTTGCCAGGGAGACCCTAGCAACGAGGTGATAGTTGTTTAATAAGTGAAAGGAAAAAATAAACCCCCTCAAGATTGATTGAAGGGGCATTTATGGTATTTTTAGAGGCAATTTAGCCTACTTTTGTCGGTTACTTTTTCATGGCGATACAATGAAATTACTGCCACTTAATGAAACCTCTATGAGCCTCACCCTTCCCACTGAACTTCTGCAAACAGTACAAATGACTGAAGCTCAAATGCTCACGGAAATCGCTATCATGCTTTATCAGCAGCAACGTCTTCAATTTGAACAAGCAGCCGAACTAACGGGAATGGCGAGCGATGATTTCTACCAATTGCTAGTATCGCGTAATATCCTCACTCCACCCACGGACCCCGACGACGAACCAAAAGAACTCATCCTCACCAGTCTTTGTATTTCTCTTCAGCAAGCTAAAGAAGGCAAAGTACATCCCATCTCTGAACTCTGGGATGGCATAGATGACTGAAGAAATTCCCCCTATTAAGCTCCTTTTCTCCGATCAATTCAAGGCTCGACTTCGCATCCTCGCCAAACGCTATCGGAGCATTCGTACTGACCTACAACCTCTAATTGATGACCTTCAGATAGGCAAATTCATCGGCGATCAAATACCAGGAATAGGCTACACTGTCTTTAAAGTTCGCCTCAAAAACAGCGATATTCAAAAGGGCAAAAGTAGCGGCTATCGTGTTATCTATCAACTTAAAGACAATAGTTGTGTTTTGATGCTCCTCATCTATGCCAAATCTGACCAAACGGACATCCCAGCGCAGCAAATTCAAGACATCATTAATAAGTTTGACAATTTTTAGAAGTAAGTAGGGAGGCACAATTATTTGTAGGATGGGTTAGCGGTAGCGTAACATAATCGGGCGTTGGGTTTCATGCTTCAACCCAACCTACGTTTATCTTATATTTAATTCCACCCACCCACTTATTAATAGATGCCAAAAACAAACCCCCTCAAGATTGAATGAAGGGACATCGATGGTATTTTTAGAGGCAATTTAGCCGACTTTTGTAGTTTCTTTTTCGATGGATTGAGAAGGTTTTAGTTGGCCATTGATAACAATGCCTCTTCTATTGGCTTTGGTAACTCAATAGGATGAAACCGATTCACAGAAAAAGCGTAATCTTCACCACTTTCATCAATAACCCGAATTAGACTGTTTATTTCTGCTGTCTCATCAGGGATAACGCGGTATATTTTGCCCACTTCTAGTGAAGCTTCGTAGCCTTCATTATTGAGACAAACTACGAACTGATTTGTTGGAGATGACTCTATTTTCATGGTCAATCGAGAAACGGTAACTTGAGCTTAAATTCTTTTTTGCCGATGCCATGAGCTTCATACCAATCGACTTCAGCTAACCTTACTATACCATTGGGAAGCTGAACTTGGGCTATGCCCTTTAATTTTCTCCATTTACCTTTGCCATACTGTTTTTGCAACCGTTCCCGATTACGAATTCCTGTTCCTATGGCAATAATCTCGATATTCGTAATATCGCTGATAATCTCAAAGTCCACGATCGATCAAGCAATCTTAAAGAGTGGCCTTTCATTATAGCATCTATTGCCAAAAAAGAGATATAAAAAAACCAAACCCCCTCAACTGACTGAATGAAGGGGGCATTTATTGATTTAATGCTGATGAGTCTTTAACTTCTAAGAGCGCTGTAAAGACTTATCCGACTCATTCAGATAGGTCTTGAGTTATGTCTTAATCTTAGTGTAGCAAGGAAAGTGGGCAAAAAACTAAACCCCATCAACTGACGGAATCAGTATCCAAAAATTCTAACACAGTGATGATTTTAATGTTTCTAAATGGGTTCAAGACTAGCAAATCTTCATCCCCTGTAATAAGAGATTCAGCATGACCACTAATCGCTAACTCTAGATATTTATTATCCTTGGCATCTCGACATTCATCGATAGATTCTGACGGTTGCACTAATAAAGATGCTTCTACTAATGTTTCTAATAGCTCTTGGCGAATTGATTTAGCTAAATAGCGGTCAAATTTAGAACGAGATAAAACGTTACTAAGTTCATCAATAACCGTCTCAGACAGGATAATTATGCCCTGATTCTTAGCAGTTTCTAACGCCAAACGAGGTGGACTGTTTTTAAATAAAAAAGCACTAACAATTACATTAGCATCAAAAACAAATCGTGGTTTATTCATCTTGTTCTAAGATAGACGCTAAAATCTCTGGATTTAATCCGTTAGCTTCTGCTTCATCACTAGCTCGATCCATAATTGTTGATAATCTAGCTCCTGCTTTTTGACGATACTTTTCTAATTCTAATTGAATAGTTTTAGTTAATTTATTTTCTATATTTGCTCGGTCATTGGGGTTGATTTTAGCGTAATATCTAGCAATTTCTAAAGGAACTTGAATAGTGATTTCTGTCTTGCTATTCATGGTAATTGATTGTTTTTTTACTTTTGACAGACCTCCATTATAGCACAAAATCACAATACTCATTGAATTTGACGATATTGATGTAAAAATTGCCATTAAATCACAAAAATTAATAAATAGAAACATGGACAAAAAATAAAACCCCCTCAATTTACTGAATGAAGGGGGCATTTATGATATTTTTAGAAGCAATTTAGCCTACTTTTGTGGTTGCTTTTTCAGTGGATTTAGGGGGTTTTAGTTGGCGTTTGAGGGTTGCACCTGCGCCTAATGTTCCGAGGGTGATGATACTCAAACTGTTATTTTTTGTACTGTAGATTTTGTGGTTATTTCCTGAGGATGTCTGAACAATTGACCTTCATTTTGGTAGAAAACTTCATAATCAGGAGTCAGTTCAAGACGTAACTGTTTCCACAAACTAATTCCTTCTTGTTTAAAATCCGTTTCAGCTTGCTGATTAGGCAAATCTGATAAAGGTGGATAGTCTTGATTCAAAGTCTTATCGTAAGTATCCTGCCATGCGTTTAAACGTTGAATGGTTGCTTGACTTAATGGTAATTCTTCAGGAGCAATGTTATCAATTTCATCTACTCCCCAAAGTGGG
>NZ_JADBVM010000190.1:0-15034 GCF_020244875.1 Microcystis sp. M44BS1 | reverse complement strand
GTTCACGAAAGTTGCCACGATTACATACACATGAGCAAATAATTCATTCGGGAGCCGTGTGCTGGGAAACCCGCAAGCACGGTTCTAACAGAGAGGGGCGATGGGTAATACCATCCCTCGACTCTACCTAATAGAACGGAAGAGCGAACATTGTTATCAGAAAAATTCCTAGGGGCAAGGAGCGAATTTTAATCATTTTCCGGTTTCTCCATCGGTTTGTAGTCTTGTTTTAGCAATAATGCGGGTTTTCTTTAAATCTCCTTCGCTCAATTCTTCTCCCACCTGTAAACGGGTGGCATTAGTTTGGAGGACAGTGGCGGCATTTTTTTCTCCCAATTGTAGAGCGGTTTTGGCTGCGGTTTGTAGCATGGTGGCGGCGGCTGCTCGATCGCCCTGTTTTAATTTTTCTTCAGCGATTTGGGTTTGACGATATTTGGCTAAAGTGAGAACTGATTTCTGAACTTGCTCGTCTAATTGGGATTGATAGAGAGCTTGGGAGGTGATATCAAGGCTAAAAGTCGCAGTTTCTAGCCCTTTTTGACCGGAAGCGGGATCATCGTAGCGAATCTTCACTTTAGCTATGGTGTGAGTACCGGGGGGAATTTGGTCAATATAGAGATTGAGGAGGAGAATTTTTTCTTCATCTATCATTAAATCACCCAAACGGGTGATGTAAAAATTGCCCTCTTTTTGTAGGCTCATTTCTATAGTTTCTGGAGCAACTTGGGCAATGGGTTTTAACTCCGCTAAATGAGTCCTGGAATCTAATTCTAATTGCAGGAAAGCGTTAGTTAACCGCACAGATTGCAGACGGTTAAATAGACGAGTAAATTCAATTAAAGCTTGTTCGGGTCTTTCGATATAGGATAAACTTCCGCCGGCGATATCGGCAATTTTTTCTAGGATATCTTGATTCCAATGATCGCCAAAACCGAAGGTATTTAAGGTGATACCGTACTCAGCCGCTACTTCTGCCAATTTTAAACAGCGTTGATTATCTCCATGTTCATTTTCACCATCGGTAAGCAGAAAAATATGAGATACATAACCTTTGCTGCCGGTAGAACTTTCTTGAATACCTAATTTTATCCCTTCATCGATCGCCGTACCTCCCCCCGCTTGTAATTGTTGAATTTTTGAGCGAATTAAGGTCAGATCATCCTGTCGCGATTGGGAGGGAAGAATAACTTTGGCGCGATGATCAAAAGCTATTACCGAGAGACGATCATTAACCCCGAGGGATTCTATTAAACTGAAGGCCGCTTTTTTGACCGTTTCTAGGGGTTTTCCCTGCATAGAACCGCTATGATCGAGAACTAAACAAAGATTAATCGGTAAATTTGTGTTAATCTGTTCACTGGTGGCGGCGATCGATAGCATCAGTTGACGTTGACTGCTGGTTTGATTAGCGTCGATATGACTATCACTCAAGGCCGATTTTAGAGTTACCCGCATAAGAGTTTTTAATCGTGGTCGTTGATATTTCTATTGTAATGAGTATAATTAGATTTGTGCTTATTTTCCCATCCGACATCGAGTTAGACAAGTTCGATCATTGGGTGCATCTCATTTTTGTCAATCTACGATGCTCACCCGGGGTTGTTCATATATTGGGAATAATTTAAGAATCACCGATAATTCTTGATTGTCGATATTTTTACAAAGTTAAGATGCAGCCCCAGCTGTTCTTGTTGCAAATTTTACCTTAGCCAGTCGGACCGATTCTTTCGTGGAAGTCATGGCAAAATCTCTTTAACGCGAACTAAAGTTATTTACTTTTTTTGAGATGATAACAAATTGGCATCGATGTTGATCAGGGGAAGGGAGCCTGAACCACCCATGACGACAGGAAAACGTCCATCCCACTTTTCGATTGCTCGTTGTTGTAAAATTTCTGGTGTTAGGTTTTGGCGCAATAGTTTTTGAGCTTCCGCCTGTCCCTTTGCACGGTTGATTTCCGCTTTCGCTTCCTGTTCTGCTTGTTGTGCGCGAAAAGCAGCTTCTTGTGCCTTTTGTTCTGCTACTTGTTTGGCTTCAATCGCTGCGTTAAACTCTTCAGAAAAACCAAAATTAACGAGAGATACATCATTGATAATTATCCCATAACGTCTTAATCTTTCGGCGAGGGAAGTGTCAATTTCACGTTTGAGTTCTCCTCGCTCTTGCAAGATATTTTGTACGGGACGTTGTGCTGTTGCCGCTTTGACAATTTCCGATACTGCTGGGTTGATAATACCAGAGACAATCTCATTGATATCCCCAACTTGTTGATAAATCTGATTGACTTTGTCGGGGTCGATGTGCCAGTTAACGATAATAGTTGTTTCCACATCTTGCAAATCTTTGGAAGAACCTTTTGCCTTTACTTCCGTTGTTTGGACTCGAACGTTGAGGGTTTTGATCTTGGTGACAATCGGTACAACAGGATGAATTCCTTCATCGAGGATTTGTTTTTGCACTTTGCCAAAGTACATGACAACGCCGCGTTCGCCAGTATCAATAATAACAAAAGGGCGCAGTACGGTAGTAATGGCTAATATTAAAATTCCCCCCGCCATTAATGGTATTATATTGCGATTGTAATTCATGACAACTCCTGAGATATTCGATCGGTTTTATCGTAGCACTGTTCTTATAAGTAAGTAATCTCAATTAATTTTTAGATAGTGGGACAAGCTTCTGGTTCTTTGTATTTTATCTTTAATTGTAACCGGCTACTTAGTTGATGATAGGTGGTGCGTTACTTCAATCATACATCACACAATCACAGTCGATGATAGGTGGTGCGTTACGAGGGATTGTTACCCTCCAGTCACAGCAGCAATTTTGGCTGTCTAACGCACCCTACGTTTTACTTTTTGTTAACCACAAAGACAGGAAGTTAGGATTTTAACTAAGGGAGAGAAGAAAGGTTAGGGGAACCATTCAACAAAGCAGCGATCGCTTGTTCTAGGGCCAGGGAAATATGGGTCCAATGGGTTCCCCCCTGACAAAAAACGATATAGGGTTCCCGTAAGGGTCCATCGGCGGAGAATTCCGAGGTGCTACCATCGATAAACGTGCCACCAGCCATCACTACTTGGCTCTCATAGCCCGGCATTTGGGCAGGAATGGGATCCAAGTAGGAACCGATGGGAGAATAGGCTTGAATGGCTTTACAGAAGGCAATCAGCTTATCGGGGGAACCGAGTTTAATCGCTTGAATAATATCGCGTCGAGGCGCAAAAGGAGCCGGATTGACCGGATAACCCAACTTATCGCCCACATAGGCGATTAAATGACTGCCTTTCATCGCTTCTCCCACCATTTGCGGCGCTAGAAACAATCCCTGATAAAGAAGACGATTTTGGTCAAAAGTTGCCCCTCCCTCGCTACCGATCCCCGGTGCTGTCAGACGATAGCAGGCCATTTCCACTAATTCCGCTTTACCTGCTATGTATCCCCCGGCCGTGACGATTGTACCTCCGGGGTTTTTGATTAGAGAACCGGCCATCAGATCTGCCCCCACGTCGGTGGGTTCTTGGGTGTTGATAAATTCTCCATAGCAATTATCGACAAAACAGACCGTATTCGGGTTTTGTTGTTTAACTATACGGACAATTCTCTCGATTTCGTCAATAGACAAACTTGATCGCCAGGAATAACCGCAGGATCTTTGAATATGTACTAAACGGGTTTGGGGTTTCACTGCTGTGGCCAAGGCCAACCAATCGATCGCACCGGTAGAATCTAGCTCTAATTGCCGATAAACAACGCCAAAATCCTTTAAAGAGCCTTGACCACTGCCCCTAATCCCAATTACTTCTTCTAGGGTATCGTAGGGCGCACCCGCTACCGCTAACATCTCATCCCCCGGTCGAAGAACCCCATACAAGGCACAGGCGATCGCATGGGTTCCTGAAACAAATTGTACCCGCACCGCCGCCTTTTCGGCCCCCAGGGCTTGGGCGAACACTTGATCTAAAGTATCCCGTCCCAAGTCATCATGACCATAACCACTAACACTGGCAAAATGATGCACTCCGACGCGGTTTTCACGGAAAGCAGCGAGGACTTGACGGAGATTTTCCTTGACCTGTGCGTCAATTTCCGAAAAGATGGGGAGTAAGGCCTTTTCTGCCCTGTGGAGTAGAGGGGGGATATCCATCAAACAATAGACTGTGATATTTGTTACTATTCATTAAGCGTCAAAGTTCCCCCTGTGTCAAATCGAGACAGATAAGACGATGATGCTCTGTCTCCTGTTGTTTCCCTTTGGGTTATTCAATGACTGTTGCGACTTCCGAAAAACTTCCCATTGACTGGGTGACTCTCATCTACATGGCTTTTATCCACTTAGTGGCTCTTTTAGCCTTCTTGCCTAGCAATTTTAGCTGGGGTGCAGTGGGAGTGACATTGATTCTCTATTGGATTACCGGGGGTTTAGGAATTACCCTCGGTTTTCATCGTCTGGTCTCCCATCGGAGTTTTAAGACTCCCAAATGGCTAGAATACTTTCTGGTTTTCTGCGGGACCCTCGCTTGTCAGGGAGGTGCGATCGCATGGATAGGTTTACATCGTATTCATCATAAATATTCTGATACTGCTCCCGATCCCCACGATTCTAATAAAGGTTTTTGGTGGAGTCACATGGGTTGGATGCTGCACGAAATTCCTGCCGACGAAGAAATCGCTCGTTTTACCCAAGATATCGCCGACGATCCTTTCTATAAATTCTGTCAAAATTATTTTGTTCCTATCCAAATTGTTTTAGGCTTAATTCTCTATGCTATAGGCGGTTGGCCGTTTGTAATTTGGGGAATTTTTGTTCGCTTGGTCTTAGTTTTCCACTCCACTTGGTTTGTCAATAGCGCCACCCACAAATTTGGTTATGTTAGCCATGAGTCCCACGATAATTCTAAAAATTGTTGGTGGGTTGCCCTCTTAACTTTCGGTGAAGGTTGGCACAATAATCACCACGCCTATCAGTATTCTGCCCGTCATGGCCTACAATGGTGGGAAGTTGATCTGACTTGGATGACCATTCGTCTGCTGCAAATTCTAGGATTAGCTACTAATATTAAGTTACCCCCCAGCACGGCAACGGCGACAGAAAGTTAGTTTTATCCAGTTGTTAAATTAAATCTAGCCGAACTTATGTTTAAGTTCGGTTATTTTTTCTCCGACTTAACCCAAATCTAACGGCTTTTCCCACGGCACAACTGAGGAATATAGGTACTGCCAATCCTCCCCCAAAAAACGAAATCATTGATAGGATAAACTTGATTATTTCCTCCTCTGTCGAACATTGACTGGGAAAGCACAACTCATCCCAAGAGCGAAGGATAACCAACCAAAAAAGAAAACACACAGGGGAAATAAGAGGCAAAAAACCAGACCCCCCGCTAGACAGCCTAATCCATTGGCCTTTCTATTCGATTTCTTCTCTGTCACCATCTCTATCGCTAACTTTTTCTAACCCTTAGCATAAAAAGGTCAAACTATCAACTTTTTTAACAAATGTTTAATATTTACGCTGATGTGCCGGAAGGACACCAGAGAACGTATATTTAAAGCTAATCCCCAAATTATATTAAGTTTCTAATGAAAAAAATCTCGATTTTAGGCTCTACAGGCTCGATCGGCACTCAAACTCTCGATATTGTCACCGATCATCCCGATAAGTTTCAAGTGGTGGGATTAGCCACGGGTAATAATATTCAACTACTATCGGAGCAAATTCGGCAATTTCGCCCGCAAATCGTGGCGATTAATAACGAAGGTCAACTAGAAGACCTAAAAAGCCTAATTTCCGACCTTGACTATACCCCGATTATCCTAGCAGGAAAGGAAGGAGTAATCGAAGTGGCCCGTTATGGCGATTCCGAAAGCGTCGTCACGGGAATTGTCGGTTGTGCGGGATTGCTGCCGACAATTGCCGCTATTACTGCTGGTAAAGATATCGCCCTCGCTAATAAAGAAACCCTGATTGCTGGCGGTCCGGTGGTGCTGCCTTTAGTGGAAAAACACCGAGTTAAATTATTACCTGCTGATTCGGAACATTCAGCTATTTTTCAATGTTTACAGGGAGTTCCCACTGGGGGATTAAAAAAGATTATTCTCACTGCTTCTGGGGGTGCTTTTCGCGATTTACCCGTGGAAAAATTGCCGCAAGTAACCGTAGCTGATGCCCTGAAACATCCTAACTGGTCGATGGGCAGAAAAATCACCATCGATTCGGCTACTTTAATGAATAAAGGTCTAGAAGTTATCGAAGCTCATTATCTATTTGGTGTCGATTATAATGCGATCGATATTGTTATTCATCCTCAAAGTATTATTCACTCTTTAATTGAGTTACAGGATACATCGGTTTTAGCTCAATTAGGCTGGCCTGATATGCGTTTACCCCTGTTATATGCCTTGTCTTGGCCCGAAAGAATTTATACCGATTGGGAACCTTTAAATTTAGTTAAAGCCGGCAGTTTAACCTTCAAAGAACCCGATCATCAAAAATATCCCTGTATGGGATTAGCCTACGCAGCCGGCCGCGCAGGTGGGGCAATGCCAGCAGTATTAAACGCGGCTAATGAACAAGCGGTAGCGTTATTTTTAGAAGAAAAGATTAGCTTCTTAGATATTCCCCGGGTGATCGAAAAAGTTTGCGATCGCTTTGCAATTCATAACACTTCTACCCCTAGCCTAGATGACATTTTAGCCGCCGATAATTGGGCGCGTCAAGAGGTATCTAACTGTCTGATTGCCAATCTGGTCTAGATAGTCTAGATTCTGTAGGGATGTTAACTCTAATGTCTCTACAGGTCTAGGATAGAAAAATTACTAATTTCGGCTATTTTTTCTAGATAACCTTCAATAAACCTCTTGCCTAATTAATTTTTGAGGGTTCAAAAACGGCAAAAATAAGGATTAAATTGCCTAAAATCCGTAAATAGACCATTTAATTGATTATTATTGATTCTTAATTATCCTGACTACTGACTCCTAACCCTAACAACAATTTTTGATTTTTACAATGAGGTCTAATGACCCTGAAACTTGATCAAAAATAAGATAAAATAAACAAGATAGCGGTTATTACTTTTAATTTTCTATGGTTACAACTTCTCTATCCCTCCCCGAAATCGCCAGAGAAACCCGTCAAGCGAGTCGTCAACTGGCTATCCTGACTAACGAAGAAAGGAATGAAGCTTTAGAGGCTATTGCTGAGGCTTTAACTGCCAATGCTGATCAGATACTAGAAGCTAATATCGCCGATGTTCAAACAGCCAAGGCGATGGAATTATCCCCAGCTTTATGTGCGCGATTAGAGTTAAGTCCCAGCAAATTAAAAGCCGCTATTGCCGGGGTGCGAGATGTGGCTAAATTAGCAGATCCTTTAGCTACGATGCAAATTAATCGGGAATTAGATCAAGGTTTAATTCTGCGGAGAATAACCTGTCCTTTAGGGGTTGTAGGTGTTATTTTTGAAGCTCGTCCCGATGCTTTAATTCAAATTACCAGTTTAGCGATTAAATCTGGTAATAGCGTTATTTTAAAAGGGGGGAAAGAAGCGATCCGTTCTTGTCAAGCTTTAGTAACAATTATTCATCAGGCCTTGAGTGAAACTAAAGTTAATCCAGCGGCGGTACGATTATTAACAACACGAGAAGAAATTCAGGAACTCTTAAAACTCGATCAATACATCGATTTAATTATTCCTAGAGGTTCTAACGAATTTGTTCGTTATATCCAAAATAATACCCGCATTCCTGTCCTCGGCCATGCCGATGGTATCTGTCATCTCTACATCGACAAAGAAGCCGATTTAAGCAAAGCAATTAGGATTACCGTTGATGGCAAAACCCAATATCCTGCCGCTTGTAATACCATTGAAACTTTATTGGTTCATCAAGACATCGCTAGACAATTTTTACCCGCAGTGGCACAAGCATTAGAGGAAAAAAAGGTTAAATTATTGGGAGATGAAGCAACTCGTCAGATGATTAACGTACCATCGGCCACAGAACAGGACTGGCAAACCGAATATAGTGATTTAATTCTGTCAATTAAAATTGTCGATAGTCTGGAATCAGCGATCGAACATATTAATTATTACGGTTCTCGACACACGGAAGCCATTGTCAGCGAAAATTTTAACACGGCCAAAACCTTTAGCGATCGAGTCGATGCCGCCGGAGTTTTTCATAATTGTTCCACCCGATTTGCCGATGGTTTCCGTTACGGTTTTGGGGCCGAAGTGGGTATCAGTACCCAAAAAATGCCTCCCCGCGGTCCGGTGGGATTAGAGGGATTAGTGACCTACAAATACCAATTAGTGGGAGATGGTCATATTGTCGCCGATTATTCTGGGGAAAATGCCCAATCTTTCACTCATAAGGATTTATAGTCGAGAAAAAAGCCGATGTTTACAGGATTAATTCAAGCCTTGTCGAAAATTCGGGTCGTGGATACTGATAGACTTTATTTGTCTGTATCCTCTGATACAATTCTCCGAGATTTAATGATTGGTGATAGTGTGGCTGTGGATGGGGTTTGTTTGACAGTGGAGGAAATTCTCCCAGAGGGTTTTCTGGCCACTGCTTCCCCGGAAACCCTACAGCGCACTACTTTAGGACGGAGGATTCACACGGAAACCAACGTTAACCTAGAAACCTCTTTGCGGGTGGGTAGTAAAATCGGCGGTCATTTTGTCACCGGTCATGTGGACGGAATTGGCTGTTTAGTCGAATCGATAATCGTGGCTAATTCGTGGGAAATGACCTTTGCTGCCCCTAGTTCCCTAGAAGAGCAGTGGAATAACTACATAGCTCGTTATATCGTCGGTAAGGGCAGTATAGCTGTTAATGGCATTAGTTTAACCGTGGCCGATTGTGATGCCTCCGGTAGCTGGTTTAAAGTGGCTGTCATCCCCCACACCTACGCTGAAACCAATCTTTCCCATTTAAAATTAGGCGATTGGGTGAATCTAGAAGGGGATATTTTAGGCAAATATGTGGAAAAATTGCTAGGAATACGCTCTTATCACCCTCCTAGCGAGATTAGCCTAGAATTTCTGGCTGAACATGGTTATTAGTTTTCCAGAATAAGCCTTTTCAACATATAAATTTATTGGCAATTTATCGATTAATTTTAGTTTTAAAATTGCCAACCTTCTCGCTCCATTAAACCCTGAACATTGGTACAATCGATAGAAAAGTGTTGACAGACGGTGGGAATTTTGGGAGCATTAGGCTTTAAGGCTTCTTCGGTAATTACGCAACCGTCTTTTATCTTAGCACAGGCAATAATAAATGGATCTGCCACTGGTTTTCCTTGTAATCTTGCTTTTTGACTCACTAAATCCTTAAAGTTACTTATAGAAAAAATTTCGGCAATAAGTAGGGAGGCACAATTATTTGTAGGATGGGTTAGCGGTAGCGTAACATAATCGGGCGTTGGGTTTCATGCTTCAACCCAACCTACGTTCATCTTATATTTAATTCCACCCACCCACTTAAATAAAGTTTCCTGAGCAGTGGGTGGTAAAAATATTTGTTTATTGAAGTCTATCCAATCTAAAACAAATTGTTTATTATTGCCATATTCTACTTCTTTAAGCACTTCGCGTACTGATTTTAGCCTACCTTCTGACACAAGCAAATCAATTTTTTGCCAAACGGTAGGAAAACTTTTGGGAAAATAGTTTCCTAAAACCTTAAAACTACTTGTGTCAAAAATGTAAACCATCAAAACAGTCCTTTCTTTAATAAATATTTTTCAAGTTCTTCCACCATAGCAACTTTTTTAATGTTTAGATAATCGGCAACGCGCTCGATATCGTATTGGCCTTGATAGTATTTATTGAACACAAGTTTTAGGTAATTTTCTCCCAAATATGTCGCCTGATTAGCATAGTAATCACCTCCAGATTTTTTATTTTTGTCCTGACTTTTTCCCACCTGCTCACTGTACCACTCCCTTACTTTAAGAGTATATTCTTTCTGGGAGATTAAGTTATTATCTAATAGTTTTCGTAAAACTACTTCTCGACTAACCTTATAATCACTGGAAATTTTTGCGATAATTTTATCGTTAACTATTGTTTCTCTAATTATCTCAGAAAAAACATGATTAGGAAGCAGAAACTCCGCAGCAAATTTATTACAAAATATCTCGATATATTTATTTTCTCCTTGCAAACTATTAATATATCTATCGTCAGACTTAGTAATTCCATTAGTCTGCAAAAGAATATGTGCTAATTCATGAAAAATGGTAAATATTTGTCTAGCTTTTTCAGTGCTATTATTAAGATAGATGATTGGAAATTCAATATCTATCAAGCAAAATCCCGAAATTTCTCGCTGCTTAAAAGAACGCTTAAAAATAAAAATACCAGCTTCTTCCACGGCACTCCGCCATTTTTTTAAGGCAGTTTCACGATCATTCCAGGTCAGTTGTTCTTCTAGAGTAACGTTTAAATACTTTCTGATCTGTTCGGCTAATTTCCTTAAATCATCACTAGAACTAACCGAAATATCCTGAAAGATTTTTTTTGTACTAGGATTAATACCATTATTAATTTCCTGTAGCGACAATTGCATCGCTTTTGCTTGTCGTAAAGCATAGATAGTATCGGCGGCCAAATTTTCGATTTCAAAGTCTGGCAAAGTTCTAAATTCTTGTTTTTCCTCCGCTTCTAGGGGAGGTTCTGGGAAAAAGAATAAAGCGAGAGGACGTTTATATATTTCTGCTAACTTTTCCAATTGACTATAAGTGGGAAAGTCCTCTCCTGACTCCCATTTTTCGATAACAGAAACATCTTTTTTAAACTTGACCGCTACAGACTCAAGAGAATATCTCGCCCTTTCTCTTGCCCATTGGATTATCTTGGGATTAACGCCTGTCAGTTTGTCGCCCATCAGTTCATCTTATCATCACGAGATAGAGATTTCTAGCTTAATTTAGATCATGCAGTAGTTTTATTGTACTATATAATTACCCAAAATAGAGACGATGTACCGATTTCTGGATAGGTCAGCGAGGAATTGATAACTTTTTCCTATATAAAAACCCAATGAAAAGCTTGACATTAGCCAAAATCCCCAGACAATGTTAAGTTAAATTAACCAATAGCCGAGGCTTGTATTTAAGGAAAACCCCTTATGGTAGCAACACCAGTTCAACAGAAATACGACATTAAAGATATTAGTTTAGCCCCCATCGGCAAACAGCGCATCGAATGGGCCGGTCGGGAAATGCCCGTTTTGCGTCAATTAGCCGAACGTTACGCCATCGAAAAACCCTTTGCTGGACTGCGTTTAGTCGCTTGCTGCCACGTTACCACCGAAACCGCTAATTTAGCAATCGCACTAAAAGCCGGTGGCGCTGATGCGTTACTAATTGCCAGTAATCCCCTTTCCACCCAAGATGATGTGGCCGCTTGTTTAGTCGCTGATTACGGCATCCCCGTTTATGCAATCAAAGGGGAAGATAACGACACCTATCACCGTCACGTTCAAATCGCCCTCGATCATAAACCCCAGATTATCATCGATGATGGCTGTGATGTGGTGGCTACTCTAGTTAAAGAAAGAAGTCACCAATTACCTGACATTATCGGTACTACCGAAGAAACTACCACCGGTATCGTCCGTTTGCAAGCCATGCTCAAAGCTGGGGTGTTATCCTTCCCCGCAATGAACGTTAACGACGCAGAAACCAAGCATTTCTTTGATAATCGCTACGGTACAGGTCAATCTACCCTTGATGGTATCATTCGCGCCACCAATATCCTCCTCGCCGGTAAAACCGTGGTTGTGGCTGGTTATGGTTGGTGTGGTAAAGGTGTCGCTATGCGGGCCAAAGGTTTAGGCGCTAATCTAATTGTCACCGAAATCAACGCCGTGCGTGCCATTGAAGCGGCGATGGACGGTTTCCGGGTTATGCCCATGGATGAAGCCGCCAAAGAAGGCGATATCTTTATCACCGTTACTGGTAACAAGCACGTTATCCGGGCTGAACATTTTGACCTGATGAAAGATGGGGCGATTGTTTCCAACTCCGGTCACTTTGATATTGAAATCGACCTGCAAGCTTTAGGCGCAAAAGCCGATAATGTCAAGGAAGTTCGCAACTTTACCCAACAATATAGACTAAAAAGCGGTAAATCCGTCGTTGTTATCGGTGAAGGTCGCCTAGTTAACCTGGCAGCCGCCGAAGGTCATCCTAGCGCCGTTATGGATATGAGTTTCGCTAACCAGGCGATCGGTGTAGAATACTTGGTTAAAAATAAGGGTAAATTAGCCCCCGGTATCTACTCAATTCCCTACGAATTAGACCAAGAAATCGCCCGCTTGAAACTGCAAGCTATGGGGATTGAAATCGATACTCTCACCGAAGCCCAATTAGAATATATCAACTCCTGGACTTCCGGAACCTAATATCAGTTATCAGTTATCAGTTATCAGTTATCAGTTTTTTAGCCGTCAGGAGTCGGTCGTCAGGAGTCGGTCGTCAGGAGATTCCTTTGATTTATTCTTGCCACTTCCCCACTTCCCCACTTCCCCACTCCCCCACTTCCCCACTTCCCCACCCCTAACACCCAACCCCCTTTTTTTACTTTTAAACTGTTTTCTAAATCCTCAAAAAATATGACTGAATGGATTACAAATACAATGACTTCTATGGGCTATTTAGGCATAGCCCTATTAATGTTTTTAGAGAATCTTTTTCCTCCCATTCCCTCGGAATTAATTATGCCCCTAGCCGGTTTTACCGTCCATGAGGGACAAATGCAATTTATTCCGGCAGTGGTAGCGGGGATTGTCGGAACCGTAGTCGGAGCGCTACCTTGGTATTATCTTGGTCGGGTTGTGGATGAGGAAAAAATCGAAAAACTAGCCGATAAATACGGCAAATGGATTACCGTTTCCGCTAAGGATATTCAAAAAGCTAATCAATGGTTTAACCGTCACGGTAGTAAAGCAGTTTTACTTTGTCGTTTGGTCCCCGGAGTACGAACTTTGATTTCCCTACCCGCTGGGATGAATCACATGGCGATGATTCCCTTTTTAGTTTACTCTACCATCGGCACGACTCTCTGGGTCGTTTTTTTAACGGCAGCAGGTTACTTTTTAGGGAAGAATTACCCCCTTGTAGAAGAATATCTGGCTCCCGTGTCAAAAATAGCTCTACTTGTCCTGGTTATCTGGTTTATCCTCTGGATTATCCGCAAACGTAACCGCCGGTATGAGTAGGTGTTGATGAGAGGTGGTGCGTTACGACGGATTGTCACCTTCCAGTCACAGCAGCAATTTTTGCCGTCTAACGCACCCTACGTTTTACTGCTTATAAAGGGGCAAAAGGATAAGAATATACGAGGTTTTAATATGCCAACAATTAAACTACGTTCTCAGATTGGTAGAGATGGAATCTTACATTTAGATATACCGTCCGATTTTAAAGACACTGAAGTAAATGTTACAGTAACCGTTGAAGCGGTTCAAGAAGTCAGTGAAGATTTAGCAAGTAGAAAAGAGGAAAGAAAACCTCGCTATAATGCTTGGGGCAACCCAGTAGTAGAGCAATCTATTACCCAAGCTATTTCAGGAATGCGCCGTCTTCAAAAAACTGTAGCTTTACCTAAAAGTGAAATTCTTGCCATGCGAGAAGAAGGGAGACGGTTTTGATTGAGTTTGTTTTAGATTGTTCGGTAGCAATTAGCTGGTGTTTGGTCGATGAAGATAACGATTATGCTAACGCAGTATTAGACATAATGCCAAACGCCGAAGCATTTGTTCCCGAAATTTGGTCTTTAGAGATTGTCAATAATCTCCTAGTCGCAGAAAGAAGAAATCGGATGACGGTCGAGCAAACTCAAGCATCGATTAATTGGTTACAGTCTTTACTTATTACTATTTTTGGATTACCGCCGCGATGATTGGATTTTTCTGGGAGGTCAGGGATTCATGAGGAAAGGATGATATATAATGATAGTCTATGACAGAGAGAGACATTAAATACTGTTTGGTATTAGGAGAAAAGCTTTGCCACTGATTAAAATACCAAGGAATTATCTGATTGCTGAAGATGAAAATTTCATTACAGCAGACGTGCCAGATTCACTGCTTCAGCTTTGGCAAAAAGATTATCAAAAGGTGGTTAAAGCCAAAGGTATTCTTAAGGATAAAAAAGCGGCAATGCTATCTCATGTAGAGTCTCTTCGTCGGGAGTGGGATGGATGAAATACGTCTATGATACCAATATTTTTATTTATTATTTAGCCGATGACGATATAGTTACTTCTTTTTTCTCCCCAGCTTTTTTGAGTTTGCATCAGATTTTTATCTCACCAATTGTCAGAATTGAGTTACTCAGTTTTCCTACTTTGTCTAAGGAAGAAGAGCAGATAATTGAAGATTTACTCTCACAGTTTGAATTAATTCCCATATTGAGAGAAATTGAAGATCTGACTATTCAACTGAAACGACAGTATAAAATCAAGATTCCCGATGCCATTATTGCCGCGACAACATTGAGCCAAAATGGATGTTTGGTAACTAGAAATGTTGATGATTTTAAGGGGATTTCCAGTTTAAATATTAAAAACCCGTTTATTGATGAGGGCTAAATAATAGTAGAAGAGCGAGAATTAAAAGTTGACTTATCTGCAAAGTAGCTTACTACTGGAAACCGATAGATTGATGACAGCAACCAGTGCCAGGTATTGAAGTAGGAAAAAGCCTATGTTTTCGTTCTAGAAATCTGCAAAACTAAGCTTGACAAAAGACCTGAGATCGTTATATCTTACAGCTTACAAGTCTTTGCGCGATAGAAGAGATCTTTACCTAACGCCTCGCGAACGAATGCCATCCATTCCGGAGTATCTTTGCCAGGATTAGCACTATAACCAGGTAGGTGAGTTTTGGGGGATGCTGACAATATATAACCCGGTAGGTGGGCTTTGGGGGCTGCTGAATTAAAAGTTAACTGTCCGTAGGACAACCACCTCCAATCCTTAAATATACCTCCTTTTCTCCAGCCGACGCAATCG
>NZ_JADBVM010000019.1:0-26515 GCF_020244875.1 Microcystis sp. M44BS1 | reverse complement strand
GTTAGTGGTAGCGTAACATAATCTGGCGTTGGGTTTCATGCTTCAACCCAACCTACGTTCATCTTATATTTAATTCCACTCACCCACTTACTTGCTTCCAATTAGTCACTGATAACTGATAACTGATAACTGATAACTGATAACTGATAACTGATTAATTGGTGAACTTCAGGAAAGAAGAAATGCAAAAACGCTTCAAAATACTCGGTTAATGCTTCTTTCCAGGGTTCATCATAATTGGCAGTTTCTGATGTCATGTTTATTAAGATGATTTATTTAATATAATAGCCTTTTTCGTTGATGAGTAATTTCTGGAAGTCCCTAGCCAAAATAAATAAGACCCTAAACTATCTCCCTGTAACGCATTAAAAAAACGTTCATCTGCTGTGACCATTTGACAGCTTTTATGCACTGCCAAAGCTAGATAAACATAATTATAAACCACCTGTTGTATTCTCACAGCAATCTGTACTATCACTAAAAATCCGCCCCGAATAATGTTGATGTATCTCTTCAAAAATTCGCCTCGATTCAGCGTGAGTGCGTGTCTGAGTTGTAGTTTTATCTAGGCTTGGTGCTGGTTTAAACGTTACTGTCACCTCTAAATCAGTTTCTTTAACTTCCACGGGAATATCTAAATGCAATATTCGGTCTTCACCCACAGGAGAACGTAATTTAACTTGCTGTATCATGGTTATTTTTCCCCTTTTTTAGCGAGTAATCGACGGTAAACCTCTTGCTACTATAATAGCTATTTATGTCATTTGAGCGCAAACCACTTGACACTGCGACTATTTTGTGCAAACAATCGCCAATTTTTCAAGATTCCTGTAACAAAAATTAACATTTATTAAAAGAAAACGGGTTTCTCAAAGAAACCCGTTTTCTAAATAGTTTCTCGAAGAAACCCGTTTTCTAAAATACCCTAAGTCATAACTCATGATTAATAATTGAGCGAATGTCTTGTATAAATTGCGATGACGTTTGTATAATTATTCCTGTCTGTTCAGCAACTTGTGACGTAAAATCTTTGGTGTTTAAGCTTAGTAATCTATCTGCATTAGCCAATAAAGCGGCTGCAAGAATAGGAGCATCTTTTTCTTCAATAATTTTACAAAATTGTAAGAATTGTTCTTGAGATGGATTCGGTAAAATTTCAGGATTTATCTGGCTGATAAGTTGCTTGAAAATAGGAAGCGCTAAGGGAATTTTTTTATAAAGATTTCGCTGGCATTCTTCTAACACTTGTTCTGAAATAAGTATTTTAAATAAGCCAATTTCAGCCATTGTCAGCACTGCTCGACTTGCACCTGTTTTAGAAGCTGCACCAGCAATTAAGATACTGGAATCAGCAAAAATCCTCTTCATCTTAATGTTTTTCTTGGTATATTTTTTGCCTTTCTTCGTCTAATCCTTGTAATAAATCATTCAGTGTAACATTGGCTTCTTCTCGAATTGTTGTAATTTGGTCAGACAGTTGAGGGACTTTGGGTTGTTGTAAAGTCAACAAAATAATACCCTCAATTTCTATTAAATTTAATAAATCTCCTTCGCAAATATTGAGTTTATCTTGGATAGCTTGAGGAAGATTAATTGTTCCATTTTTTTCTAAGCGAATAGCAAAAGACTTCATGATTGATAAGTAGGTAGGCGTTAAAAATTATCAGATCCCCCCCTTATCAAGGGGGGCAGGGGGGATTGGCACCCCCCTTATCAAGGGGGGCAGGGGGGATCGAACCTTAAATCGATTTTTAATTTAATTATAACCAGCTACTTATTTATTGACGTAATTTATTTAAAATAATAGCATTTTTTGATAGTGCGGTCTGCTCCTCAGAAAATCCAGAAAACGGGTTTCTCAAAGAAACCCGTTTTCTCAATAGTTTCTCAAAGAAACCCGTTTTCTAAGGGGTTAGGTTTCAGGGAGCGCAGGCTGTTCAGTTCTGCGAGGATGGCTGAACTGCCGTTGATTGCGGCGGCTGCCACCGGGTTGAGTCCCCAAAATGCCCCGACTGCCACCACTAACAGGTTGGGCAGAGTAGCGATCGCCAAACTCTTGTATGCAGTGGCAAGGGTATGCCGCGCCAGGGCAAAGGTGTAGCCAAGGGGCTGGAGATCCTGGCTGTGCAAGATGACATCTGCGGCTGCTTCAAAATCCCCTCTCCCTAGAGAAATGACCACCTGATCCTCCCGGGCAGCCAAGCAATCACTACCACTGTCGGTTATCCAAGCCACCCGCTTACCTTGGCGGCGCAACTGTTCTTGGAGGCCCTCAACAGCAGCCCCATCGGTGGCGAAGTGGATGCACTGAGAAGGGATGCCCCAACTCACCAGCAGCTCCGGGGTAATCAAGTCCTGGAAACTTTCGCGAGTAAAGACCAGAGTATCCACCTGAGCCAGCTTTTCCAGTACCCTGGCATTGCGGATATAAACGCCTTGTCGCGCTGCCGCCGTCAGGGACGAAACCACTGCCAAGGGAGTAACGCCCCGCAGAGAAACCCCGATGTCGAGGGGTAACAGCGCACTCGCACGCCCCAAATCTCCCGTCAGGATTGCCCAAGTGCCACTCAGGAACAAAGTGGGTAGGATCGCTCCTTGGGCGACGGGTTTGAGGTTCTGGAGTAGTTCGGTTTTTTCGACGGAATCTAGCCACCCTTCCCGAGCTGCCTCGGGAACGGGGGCGAACCGCTGCCGGTCAGAGAGCCAGTGGATTTCTGCATCTTCCTGCTCGAACAGCAGGTATAGCTCGTCTTCTAGCTGTTGGAGCTTGCTCTGGCGTAGGCTCTCCCCCACTGCTGCCAGATTGAGGGCGAGTGCGCCAGCAATGTTGTTACCTTGCAGCAGTTGGTAGCTCAACCAGAGAGCATCGAGGCAGTCTATTGTCACTTGTCCCTGCTGGGTGAGGGCTTGGCCAACCCTCTGCCAGAGAGGAATTGAAGCCGCAAGGACAATTCCCCCCACAATCGAGAAGGGCAGTTCTAGGGGAACAGCAGCGATCGCCACAGCCAGGGTTAAGGCCGGCAGCCCTAAAGTTGGCCAAGTCCCCTGATTCCTAGCCCCGACTTTCTCGCTTGCATCTGGCTCTCTTTCCCGGCCGGCCGCTGGGATAGCCGCTTGCAAGTAATCTAGGATGGCCGTTGCTGACAGCATTTCCGCCGGGTAGGAGACAATCAGGGAGCAGGCAGCGGCATTGATGCGGCTCTCGCTGATGGCAGTGGTTCTCAGCAGCGATCGCTGTAAGCGTCTGGCAAATTCGTCATCCCAATTGAGGCGCGGAATGCGAATTCGCAGCCGTCCCGGAATTTGATGGGCGACTTGCCAATCTACCCACTCAGGGGGTGCTGGGGAATTTTCTGCCGCTTGAACTGGTGCGGGAGTCAGACTTGTTGTCGTCATGGTGAGGTGATTCGAGAGGGGCTACCGACTAGCAGCGGGACGAACAAGACATTCAACAGCAGGCTGACAGCAGCGACGTAGATGATACCAGTTTTCGACTTCCATCTAAAAATCGAAAGAAAAGTATTCCCCGAATATACCATAAAAAAATTAGGCGTTGTCAGATCAGAAGAGGAAAGATGCAATGCTCCGGTGCTGATTCGGAGCATCTTTCCATTTGACAACGCCGATTGTAGGGCTAATTCCGGAATTAGCCCTACGCCGATTGTCGGGCTAATTCCACTGCTAAATCGAGCGATTCTTGTTCCCCACTTAAGCCCAACTATCGGCACTATTCGTTCATTAAACACTAATTGTCAAGATGCCATGTAATCTTTCCTATCAAAGTAATTTCAGTTCCGGTGCTGATTCGGAGCATCTTTCAATTTGACAACGCCAAAAATTATGAAAGAAGTGCATTCAGCTAATCTAAGGATAGGCGGTTAAAATGCGTCTTGGCTTAATAAGTAGGTGGGTGGAATTAAATATAAGATGAACGTAGGTTGGGTTGAAGCATGAAACCCAACGCCCGCATGGGTTACGCTACCGCTAACCCATCCTACAAATAATTGTGCATCCCTACTTAGCAATTCTTTAAACACAAACTACCTATCAGATTTTGGAAAATTGGCATAACAAAAGTAACTAAAGGGAAAGCCAAATTTGATTAGGGAGTTGCCAGAAATTGACCGAGAGATAATTCGGCATTAACTAAAGACTTCAACGGGATTAATTTGACAGCACAAGCTTTTAATTCTGGTTGCAGGGAAATCGGACAAGCGGCCGGATGGGTGAGACTATTGGCCTCAGCATTTTCTGCCCATAGGGTCCCCCAGTGCATCGGCACAAAGACACAATTAGGAGCAATTGCTTTGGTAATTAAAGCGGGAAAACGGGCAGAACCGCGACGAGAACGCACCTCCACCCATTCCCCAGCTTCTATGCCCAATTTTGCTGCATCTTGGGGATGAATTTCTATAAAAGGTGCGGGGTGCATTTTGACAATTTTCTCAATGCGGCCGGTGCGAGTTTGGGTGTGCCAGTGACCGTACAAACGCCCCACGGTCAACACTAGGGGATAATCATCGTCCGGGGGTTCCGCTAGACCTTTACTGTGGTAGGCGGCGAAAACAGCACGACCATCGGCAGTATTAAATTTACCATCGGTATAAAGGCGTTTTGCAGCTGTTTTTGGGCTTTTATCGTCATCTTTAACGAAATTCCCTAGTAATTCCCCGGAATTAGCGGTTTTAGGGGCGGAAATTTCATCGATGGAATCGGGCCACTGGAGGGGAGTCTCGGCCAGGCGATCATAATTAATCCCTGTCATATCACAAGGACGTTTATATGTCAAGCCGGCAAACTCGGAATATACCTCGGCCGAATCCTGAAAATTAAATTGTGCCTGAAAACCCAAACGGCGACCAACTTCGGCAAAAATTTGCCAGTCGGATATAGCTTGACCGACGGGAGGGCGAAAAGCTTTATTTAACGTCACCATCCGCTCAGAATTGGTCATTGTTCCCGTTTTTTCGCCCCATTGGGCTGCTGGCAGTAATAAATGGGCATAGGCGCTGGTTTCTGTGGGATAGTAGGCATCCTGATAGACAGTAAAAGGTGATTTTAATAGGGCGGCCTTGGTACGTTCTAGATCAGGCATACTAACAGCCGGATTAGTAGCGGCAATCCAGAGAAGTTTCACCTCTCCCGTCTCCAAACCAGTAATCATACTCCAAGCGTCGCGACCGGGGACGGGAGAAATCCGACCAGCAGGTAAACCCCAAGCTTGTTCCACTTCGGCCCGGTGTTGGGGATTTTTGACGGAACGATAACCGGGGAGAAGATGGCAGAGGCCGCCGGCTTCCCGTCCTCCCATGGCGTTGGGTTGTCCGGTTAGGGAAAAAGGACCGGCCCCCGGTTTACCGATATTAGCCGTCATTAGGTGTAAATTGATTAAAGTGCGGGCTTTGGCCGTGCCTTCGCTGGATTGATTGATACCCATCGACCAGAGGGAAAGCACTCTTTTCGATTCGGCCCAGTAGCGGGCAGCCTTTTCTAAATCGTCGATGGGGATACCGCATTTATGCGCGACGATTTCGGGGGGATAATGGCGGATAATTTCGGCGTATTTAGGGAAATCCCGGGTGCATTTATCGATAAAATAGGTATCGATCGCACCCCAATTCAGTAACAGGTGAGCAATACCATTAAATAGGTCAATATCAGTCCCCGGGTTAATGGCGAGGTGGAGATTAGCGGCCTCGGCGGTTTTGGTTCTGCGGGGATCAACGACGATTAATTTCGCTTGTTGGTTACGTTTGAGATACTTGTGCAGACGGTTAAAGATGATGGGGTGACATTCGGCTGTATTTGTCCCCACCAGAAAGGCACAATCGGTTAATTCTAGGTCATCGTAACAGCAGGGGGGACCGTCGGAACCGAAACTGTTCAGGTAAGCGGCCACGGCCGAGGACATACAGAGACGGGAATTAGCATCAAAGTTATTGACTCCCAGACAGCCCTTGACCAGTTTTTGGGCGATGTAGTAATCTTCGGTGTGAAATTGTCCCGAACCGTATAAACAGATACTTTCCTTTTCCCCCTGAGCGATTAGAGTTTGGATACGGTTAACGATGCGATCGAAGGCCTCTTCCCAAGTACAAGGACGAAATTGACCTTGCAGGGAATCGCGGATCATCGGGGTTTTGAGGCGATTTTTATCGATTGATTCCGCTACGGTGGCCCCCTTGACACAGATCATACCTTGACTGGAGGGGTGGGACTTGTCCCCAAAGACTTTCCCTGCTTGTCCGGCCGACGCGGGGGGGGTGACTGTCAAACCACAACCTACTCCACAGTAAGGACATTGGGTTTTTGTAGATTCAGTCATAAGCAGTGGGTCTGATTGGTGGCGCTATCTTTAGGCATACTAAGATAGTCCGCAGATTTTCTCGGCAAAATTGTAGTTATTAATACAATTTATTACAGGCCTTAGCTAAATTGCCATTTTCGTGATGCAAATCGCGCATTAAAACTGGCTAGATAAAAAGCATACACTTGTTCTCGTGTTGAAAAAGAATCGGGATAGGATAATAGTAGTCTCTAGGGTGCGGAAAAAGTTTTCAGCCAGTCATGACCTACGAACCTCTACATCATAAGTATCGTCCCCAAACCTTTGCCGATTTGGTGGGACAATCAGCGATCGCCACGACCCTGAGTAATGCCTTAATCAGTGAGCGAATCGCTCCTGCATACCTATTTACTGGACCCAGAGGCACGGGGAAAACCTCCTCGGCGCGAATTTTAGCCAAATCCCTCAACTGTCTGTCTAGTGACCATCCGACGCCGATTCCCTGCGGTAAGTGTTCCGTCTGTCAAGCGATCGCTAATGGTTCCGCTTTAGACGTGATCGAAATTGATGCCGCTAGTAATACCGGTGTAGATAACATTCGGGAAATTATCGAGCGATCGCAATTTGCCCCCGTCCAATGTCGTTATAAAGTCTATGTCATCGATGAATGCCATATGCTCAGTACGGCGGCCTTTAATGCTTTGCTGAAAACTCTAGAAGAACCGCCGGATCGAGTGATTTTCGTGCTTGCTACCACTGATCCTCAGCGTGTCTTGCCTACCATCATCTCCCGTTGTCAACGCTTTGATTATCGCCGTATTGCTCTCGATGCGATGGTGGCACACCTGCAAAAAATCGCCCAAATAGAAGCGATCGATATTAACCTAGAAGCATTAACCCTTGTGGCTCAGATCGCTAACGGTGGTTTACGGGATGCGGAAAGTCTCCTCGATCAATTAAGTTTACTCGCAGGAACGATTACGGCCGAGCGAGTCTGGGATTTAGTCGGTGCAGTCCCCGAAAGAGACCTTTTAACCCTACTTAAAGTCATTCATAGCAATATTCCCGATCAAGTTATCGAACAATGTCGCCATCTCATGAATCGCGGTAAGGAACCTTTAATCGTCCTGCAAAATCTAGCGGGATTCTATTTAAACTTACTTTTAGCTAAAACCGCTCCTAATCGTCCAGAAATGGTCGCTGTCACTGCTCCCACTTGGCAGGATTTGTGTACGGAAGCGCGTACTTGGTCTTTAGAGGAAATTCTCCGCGGTCAACAACTGCTTAAAGACAGCGAAACGCAACTAAAAAACACCACTCAACCCCGTCTCTGGTTAGAAGTCACTCTATTAGGACTGTTACCGCAAGCACAGGTGATTCCGCTAGTTGCCACGGTAGCGCCTTCCCGTCCCCAAACCAGCGCCGAGAGGCCCCCTGAAATGATCACAGCGCCGGCGCCGGTTAATCAACCAATCAAACCGGCAGTTATCACCCCGACAACTAGCGTCGCAGTGCCGAAAACTGAGGTTAAAACTGTTACCAGTGATGACAATCATGAACAAATTTGGCAGCAGGTTTTAGAAGTAATGGAACCCCCCACTACTCGCACTCTCCTACGTCAGCATGGCAGTCTTTTTAGTATGGAAGAATCGAGTGCTTATTTAAGCATATCTTCGGAACAATTATTAAAAATGGCCCGGCTACGCTTGACTAATATTGAGTCAGCTTTCGAGGCAGTTTTTCAGCGCCGGATTAAAGTCCATTTACAGGTAGGTTCCGCCACTGCTGCCATGGCTGCGGAAGTTTCCCAATCCCCGGCAGCCAAGATGCCACTACCACCAGAAACCGCACCAAATCCACCAATAACTCCCGAAAATAAAGTTATGACCGTGGTGGATATTCCCCCGGTCAAAGAAGCAATTATCGAGAAAAAAGAAGCAAAGATCACCGCGTCGGGAACCCCAAAAACTCCTAGCACAGAACTGCCAGAAAAAATCTTAAATTTTGACTCATCTTTAGGGACATTAGATCAAGATGTTGATGTTAGCGAAATTTTGGCAGCCGCTCAAAAGTTAGCGAAATCTTTTGATGGTGAACTGGTCAATATGGGTTATTCAGTGCCAGAAAATTCGGCCGCAGAAACTAAAGTTAATAAGTCTCTGGAAAATATGACTATCGTGCGCGGGAGACCTGATGTTAACGAAATTTTAGATAGTTTGGAGGAGGACGAAGATCTTCCTTTTTAAGGCTATCTCAACGGCTTGTGCTAAACTAATAGGATATGCCACGTCTCAGGATTGGCTATTCTTGCTCAAATTCTAGCTACTAGACCTATGACACCCGAAACTAAGGACAGAATCGATCAATTAGTTCAGAATAACAAAGTTCTTGTGTTCATGAAGGGCAATAAATTAATGCCTCAGTGTGGTTTCTCCAATAACGTCATACAAATTCTCAATATTCTGGGGGTTTCCTACGAAACTGTCGATATTCTGCAAGATCAGGAGTTAAGACAAGGAGTTAAGGAGTATTCCAATTGGCCGACTATTCCCCAAGTCTATATCAACGGTGAGTTTATTGGCGGTTCCGACATTATGATCGAACTCTATCAAAATGGGGAACTACAACAAATAGTCGAGGTAGCCTTAGCTTCCTAAAAATTTTCTAGGTTAGGATATCTAACCTAACCTAGTTTAAAGTTGTCCAACTAGCAATCTTGGTAGAGGTGATGATTGTGACAATTCGAGAAACTGCAATTTCTAAGCTAGATCAACTCCCCGAAGTCCTTGTTCAGGAAGTAAGCGACTTTATTGATCTTCTCGACCATAAATATCGAGTCAAAACCTTTGACACTCAGCCTGATGGAAAACTGATAAAAATGTGGTTACAATGGTTTGAAGCCGTAGATGGCTTAACTGTCAATTCACCGGAACCAATAAACGACTACCAACAACTCCTGCTCGAAAAATATCGGCAACAAGGACTAGATCTATGATCCTGTGTGATGCAGGGGTGCTGCTTTGTTTGGTTGATCGCACCCAACCCCAACATAAAGCCTACAGAAATACGGTAATGCGTTTAGCAAAGCCTCTCGTCACAACTTGGTCATGCCTGACCGAAGCCATGTACCTTGCGCTGCATCGGGGGGGTTGGCAAATGCAAAAACAACTGGGACAACTTCTTTTAGACAAACTGCTGGTGGTTTACAATATTCAAGAAAGTGATTTTAGTCGCTTGTTGGCTTTAATGGAACAATACTGTGATCGACCGATGGACTTGGCAGATGCAACCCTAGTTTTAGTAGCTGAAAAGACTGGGTATCGGCAAATTCTCACCCTCGATACAGATTTCCTGTTTTATCGGATTCAAAACCAAGGCAGCTTTGATATTATTCAAGGGTAGTGATGGAAAATCTGCTTTCAACGGCCTATAACTCCACCGATAGAAAATGCTCCCCTTTAAAACTGTCCTTTGAATTGTTCTCTATCTTGTGCTATCAGGAAACTTTGTTGGGGAATACCGATGTGAATTCCCTTCTCCTCAAAAGCAATTTTTAGACGACGACGATACTCTCTTTCTATATCCCATTGTCGTAATCTTTTGACGACAATTCTGAGCATAATTTCCATTCCCGTGTGAGAAACCCGACTAACACCAACAACCTGCACAGGATTGATGATATCTTCTTGCCATTGTGGATCTACAGCCATATTTTCAGCGATGGCTGCCATTAAAGCGATCGCCACATCTGCCTCGGTGTCATAGGCGACTTCGATGGTAAAATTGACTCGCGCCCAGTCTTTACTGAGGTTGTGTGCGCTAATAATTTGGTTATGGGCAATAGTGATTAAACGTCCATCAGCAGCCCGCAATTGAGTCGCTCGCAAACTCATATTTTCCACCAAACCGATAAACTCCTGAAACTGGATCATATCACCAACAGTGTACTGATCTTCAAAGACAATCAGAAAACCGTTAATCCAATCTTTTAAAAGATCCTGAAAGGCAAAGGTGAGCAATGCTCCCACTAAACCGGCTCCCGTGAGTAAAAAGGCGAAAGAAAGACCCATCCAACTCAAAAAAATCAAAATTCCTAGAAAAATGGCGATAAATGTGATCATTTCTCGCCCAACTTCTAATAAAGTGGGAGCGCGCAGAATCCTCCTTTCCAAATTTTCGGAAAACACCGCTCCTTCCTCTACCCACTCCCGTAGCCGAAAATTAACGTAGAGGTTAACCATATTGCTCACTGATGTCAGCAGTAACCAGATAATAAAAATCCGCAAAGGAATACGAATTATCCCGCGTCCTTCTAGTCTAGTTTCAGGAAATACATACAAAATCGCCGCTATTCCGCTAAACCAAAGCAGTATCAGTCCAATAAGAGCAAGTCTTTTCCAGAGAATATTTAACGTCAGTTGTCGCTGAATATCTGCCTGTTGACGGAAATTAGAGGAATCTTCTAGAGCGGCTAAAATCGGTTCTTGGGAGCGCTCTTTTCTGGGGGGGGAATTTATGGCTAAATTCCGATCAGATTGACTTTTAGCCTGTTTTTTGAGGAGATTAAAGCGATTTCTTAAACGTTTCTGCCACCAAATTGATACCCAGCTTAAGAAAATTAGCCCCAAAATAATTTTAGCGGCGGTCATTACCTGTTGCCGGCGAGCGGCGGGCTGACGTTCTTGCCAAGCTTGGAGCAAAGCTGTTTGGATGATTTGAACCCATTGGTCTGCTAAATCGTCAACCGAAGAAGAATCGATCAGGGCATCAACTTCTGTTACTGTCAGAATTACCTGTTGCGGTAACTTCTGGTTATCCTTGGCCACAATCACGGTTAAATTATTGAGCGTCGCCGTACTTACTTGCAGGGTTGTCGGATCGAAACCCCGATTGATAATATTATTTAAACCTCTTTCAATGCGCCTAGCCCGTCTTTCTACCGGGGAGAGTTCCCGGGCCTCAGAAGCCGTAAAATCTTGGGAGGCAATCTGAAATAATACAAATCCATCTAGATGCACGGAGGCATATTCTATATCCCCGGCTACAAAAATCCTTGTCCCCGTGGGAGATGCAAATGGAACCAGAAAATTTTGGCCTAGGGATGGCAGGGAATTAAGAACAAAAATACTAACCAAGAAGCAACCCACCAATCCTTGAAGGACCAGATTGAAAATTTTTCCCCGTTGCCATCGTCCCATTGCCCAAGTTTCCTTTTTGATTAACAATGATCTTTACCCGCTTTCTCAGCTTATAGCAGTTATCTTTATGGTGAGATAGAAAGTTTTCGTTTTGGGGAGTTAGTCGTCCCCCTCCCCAACCCCCCACTGATGACTGATTACTGATTACTGAAATCCCCAACACCTTACTTAACTTCTCATGTCCAATATTTCCCCACAGTGGCGCGAGGAAATTACGTCTTTACCCGCTTGGTTACGGCGTTCACTCGGCAAATCTAGCGAAATTTCCACGGTTCAGCGCATTATCAAACAAAGGAACATTCATACTATCTGCGAGGAAGGTCGCTGTCCCAATCGCGGCGAATGTTATGCCCAAGGTACGGCGACTTTTTTGTTGATGGGTCCTACCTGTACCCGGTCCTGTGCTTTTTGTCAAGTGGATAAGGGTCATGCACCCATGCCTCTCGATGTGGAGGAACCGCAAAAAGTGGCGGAAGCGGTGCAATTGTTAAATTTAAGTTACGTTGTCTTGACTTCTGTGGCCAGAGATGATATGGAAGACGGCGGAGCCGGTTGGTTTGTGCGGACGATGACAGCCATTCGCGAACGCAATCCCCACACTTTAATTGAGGTGTTAACCCCGGATTTTGCTGGAGGTAAGGGAAGTCAACAGGAACGGGTGGCGACGGTGGTAGGGGCAAAACCTGCCTGTTACAATCACAATATCGAGACGGTGCGCCGTTTGCAAGGGCCGGTTAGACGCGGGGCTAAATATGATCGCTCTTTGGCGGTTTTGCGTTATGTTAAGGAAATCGATCGCTCAATTCCGACGAAATCTGGCTTAATGGTCGGTCACGGTGAGACAAAAGAGGAAATTATCGAGACTTTGGCAGATTTACGGGCGATAGACTGCGATCGAGTTACTATTGGTCAATATATGCGTCCTTCTCTGGAACATTTGCTCGTACAGAAATATTGGACTCCCGCAGAATTTAGCGAGTTGGGAGAAATTGCCCAAAAAATGGGTTTTTCTCAGGTTAGATCCGGCCCCCTAGTCCGCAGTTCCTATCATGCGGGAGAGTAAATCAGTTATCAGTTATCAGTTATCAGTTATCAGTTATCAGTTATCAGTGATCAGTTATCAGTTATCAGTTATCAGTTATCAGTGATCAGATGTAAGTTTTAAGTTAATTTTTGTAAATCTACTAAGTTGGGATTTTTACGGGGAAACTCTCGGCTAAAATTGGGCGTTACTTCCCACGATTTTATGACTCAATCCAAGCTTTTGGGGGGTTCTACCCCCCAAACCCCCCGTTGGGGGCGTGGCGCCGCCCCCAAACCCCGGAGCGCATTAGTTTTTCGGTGGGATGCTTACACGCAGCTGCTGATACGTCTGTAATAATTTAAGAGTCACTGATAATTGCTGATTGTCGGTATTTCTGCAAATGTGAGATACAGCCTTCCTAATTCCCATTTCATAATTCCCATTTCATAATTCCTAATTCCCATTTCATAATTCATAATTCATAATTCCCTGATCAAGATGAATTTAGAAGCAATCATCCTAGAGGAAATTAAACAATCAGCAGCGGGTCGAATTAGCTTCGATCGCTGGATGGATTTAGCTCTCTATCACCCCGATTATGGCTATTACACCTCTGGAAAAGTAGAAATTGGCTCAAAAGGAGATTTTTTTACTTCCTCGTCCCTAGGGGCAGATTTTGGCCAATTGTTGGCGGAGCAATTTGTCGAGATGGCGGAATTTTTGGGCAATTCGCGAGGATTTACTTTAGTGGAAGTGGGAGCAGGTTCGGGAATTTTAGCTAAGGATATCCTTGATTATTTAAGTCATAGCTATGCTGATTTTTATGAAAATCTCAGTTATATAATTATCGAACAATCTCAGAAACTCAGGGAAAGACAACGGGCAACTTTAGCGGGATATTCCCCGGTATCTTGGCAAAGTTGGCCGAATTTAGCCGATAATTCCCTTGTGGGTTGTGTGTTTAGTAATGAGTTAATCGATGCTTTTCCTGTCCATCGAGTTGTGATCGAGTCGGGAGAATTACGAGAAATTTATCTGGGATTGGGGGAACCTTTTCAGGAGATTATCGCAGATTTATCCACCGACAGAATCAAAGACTATTTTGATTTAGTGGGGATAAATATTCCCTCCCCACTTTATCCGGAGGGTTATCAAACCGAGGTAAACTTATTAGCTTTAGACTGGTTAGAAACGGTTAATCGGAAACTCGATCGAGGTTATATTTTAACCATAGATTACGGTTACACTGCCGAAAAATATTATCATCCCCAAAGAAGTCAAGGAACCCTACAATGTTATCGACAACATCAGCGTCATGATCATCCTTATTTGTGGGTGGGAGAACAAGATATTACCACTCATGTGGATTTTACTGCTTTACAACGTCAAGGGGAGAAATTAGGCTTAAAAAATCTCGGTTTTACTCAGCAAGGATTATTTTTAATGGCTTTGGGATTAGGAGATAGATTAAAGGAACTTTCTCAAGGAAAAATCGATATATTAACTATATTTCAGCGTCGAGATGCCTTACATCAATTAATCAATCCCACCGGTTTAGGAGGATTTGGAGTGTTAATTCAGGGGAAAGGAGTAGAGGAAAGAATACTTCAGGGATTAAGTAAATAACTAAAAAAAAGGGCTGAATGCTGTTAACTTTCAGCCCCAAGAAATAATTAAGCTCCTACGGATTCTTTAGCCGCATACATTACCTCTAAAGTTATTTCACCAATACCTCGCTCCCGGGCGAATTTTTCGGTATTTCGTTTAACTTTCCCCCGCACAAAACCGGGTATTTTCTGTAATTCTGCCGTCGCTTCCTTATTCCAATTTAGGTCAGAATCTGCCGAGATACCTTTAGTAATTACCTCTTTTGTATCATGACCACCGAATATCTCTAATAGGTGATCTTCCATACCCAAAGTAAAGGAATTATAGACCAAATCGGCGATCTGATTAGTGCCTTCGTAACCTAAGAAAGGTTTATAACCGAGGGGGAAATTTTGGATATGAATAGGTGCAGCAATTACTCCACAGGGAATATCTAAACGTTTGCCGACGTGACGTTCCATTTGAGTACCAAATATCGCCGCTGGTTCTAATCGAGCAATAGCATCCCCTATCGCCCCATTATCATCACTAATTAACACTTCATCGCAATATTCACTCACTTGTTCCCGGAACCAATCGGCATCATACTTGCAATAAGTACCCGCTAAAACCACATGGATTCCCATCTCTCTGGCGAGAATTTTTGTCATAGCGGCTGCGTGGGTATTATCACCAAAAACCACCGCTTTTTTCCCCGTTAAATTCTGACAGTCGATGGAACGAGAAAACCAAGCAGCTTGGGAGATATGCAGAGTTTGTTCATTGATAAAATCTTCGTAATCTACTGCTGCACCTTGGGGATTAATTACCTCTTGAATTTGGCGAATACAGCGCGCTGTTTCCACCACTCCCATGGGGGTAATATCAACGTAGGGCATGGCGAATTCACTTTCGAGATATTTGGCTGTCATTAATCCCACTTCTCGATAGGGAACCAGATTAAACCAAGCGCGGGGCAGATTTTTTAAGTTGTCCACCGAAGCAGCTTCGGGGATAATTTCGTTAACTTCAATGTCCAAATCTGCCATTAACCGCTTTAATTCTGTGCGATCATGTTGGTTATGGAAGCCGAGGGTGGTAATACCAATAATATTAACCGAAGGTTTAGGGGTTTTCTGGGAGATAATTTCCCCTTTTCTCTGGGCCTTATCGAGATAATATTTGATAATTTGATAGAGGGTTTTATCGGCCGCTTGTAGTTCATTATAGCGATAGTGGTTAACATCGGCCAGCAGCACATCTCCTTGGGCATCCTGTCGCGCTCTTTCGACAAAGTTTTGTAAATCCTCTTGGAGAATGCTGGAGGTACAGGTGGGGGTTAAAACGATTAAATCGGGACTTTCTTCGCGATCTTTGCGAACAATATTATCGACGACTTTTTCTTGGGACCCCCGGGCTAAAACATTACGATCGACAATACTAGCAGTGACGGGGGTAAAATTACGCTCCCTTTCCAGCATCGAGCGCATGACGTTAAAATAATCGTCTCCCAGAGGAGCGTGCATGATAGCATGAACATTTTTAAAGGAACTGGCGATCCTTAAAGTGCCAATATGAGCGGGACCCGCGTACATCCAATAGGCCAATTTCATAGAGGTTTCTCCTACAGTCAGACTTTTTTGATTGTCTCAGACTTTACCGATTTAGGAGTGAACACTTAACGGAAGATTACAAAAAGTCCCCATGCAGATTAAGTATCTTTTCGGGGAAAAATGACACAAATATTAATGTTAACTTTTTTAACAATTTATGTCATGAGGGCAAAAATTTCTTTACCGACCGCTTGGTAACAAAGCCAACCGAAATTCGACCGGGGGTCGGGATAATCTTTGACGATGACTCCCTTTTCGGCCGCTCGTTCAAAAGCAACTAAACGGGGTATTTCTCGCTTAAATAGCGGTAATTTGGCTTCTTCTAGAGCTTTCCGCGCTTCCCGTCCTGTTTTTGTCCGTGAATCCACTTGGGTTAAAAGAACTCGATAATTATCGGTCATCGTGGACAGCAATTCTGCCGCTTTAATGGTGACATCGATATCGAGATGATTGGGAGTGGTGGGTAAAATTAATAAATCGCTGCCCTGAGCTAAATCTTTTAACTCGTCCGGCTCTGGCCGGGCCTGGGTATCGACGATAATATGAGTGTATTGTTTCACCAGTCCCGTCGCTCCAGCTTGGGACGCTACCATAAAAGGAAGGGTATCTTCCCGGGACCAATGGAGAGCCGAACGATTTTTATCCGCATCAATCAATAGGGTGGGCGCTTTTTCTTGAAAATAGGCGGCCAAATGAATCGATGTGGTGGTTTTCCCGACCCCTCCCTTCAGTGCTACGACGGAAATAATCATGAACGGCTCGATCAAAATAAGTGAGTATTTTCTAGTGTACTCCCAGACGGACTGAAAACCGTTTAAGTTTCCCCCAGAAAGGCTATCAGTCAGGATTCTAGATTTTTGAGCGTGGCTCTCTCGATCTTATGGTGTAAAGTGTCCCTTGATGTTAGATTTTGGGCTGATACCCTCCCTTAGATAACGATAACTTTTGCCGCTTTAAAGCACACATCTATTATCTTGGCGAATATCCCAACTACCGTCAACACGGAATAAAAATAAACAGCGTTTGTCGGGTGTACCGGAAGCAACTAAAGTAATTCTGCCTAACTGTCCCCAAGAACCTCCTAAACCCCCCTTTGTATCGGCCCAACTAGCGCGATAAATTGTACCTTCATTACCAGCAGGTCCACTAACTCGGCGTAGGCTAGAATTATTAGTATCGATACTAACACCGCGAGTGATGGGAGTCCAGTCGATGACATTTTCACATTCGTCCCCTTGCACTTTTGCCACTTTAATCTGTTCGGTTTCACTTTCTGCCATGCACAAAGATAGGGGATGAGAACCTTCTCCCGTGGCTTGATAACGGGTATTTTTCCAATGTTGTGATATTTCAAAGGTGGCGATATTTAAGCGAATCCAAGCCATTAAACTATGATAAACAGAAAGGGCAATGGTTAAGAGAATTCCTAATAAAATTAGGGTAACTAACATCTCGACTTGAGTTAAGCCAGAGGTGGATTTTTGCCGATTAAAAAGCTGTAAATTGCCAAAATGTTTTCGAGAAAGGTCGAAGATATTCATGGGCCTCATCTTGCCTTTTTATTTTCAATAAATTATGGGATTAGAAAGGAGCAACAATTAATTTGCTCTAGGATAATCCACATAATTTCTTGCTGTTATTACGGACAAAATTGACTGCGATCGCTATTTTTTCTGATATGGGCAAAAATGAGCTAAATAAAAGCAATTTTCTGATTTTTTGCTCAATTCAGTTTATTTGCCCTGTTTATATGGCAAAATGTCCCGCTAATGAATAAATCCCAATTGTCGTCTGGCCTCAAATAATCCGATCGCCACACTAACGGAAAGATTTAAACTTCTCACCCCCGGTTCTGCCATGGGAATATAAACCGTGTCATCGCACTTATTTAATAAATCTGCCGGAATACCGTCGGTTTCACTGCCAAAAAGTAGCCAATCTCCGCTTTTATAGCTGTATTTCAGATAACTACTGCTGCCGCGCACTGTAAACCCGATCGCCCTTCCGCCGCTCTTTTGCTGATATGCACAGAAGTCATTAATTGTCAAGTGGTACATAAGTTTTACATAGGGCCAATAATCTAAGCCGGCCCGCTTCAGATAGCGATCGCTAATTTCAAAACCCAAGGGACCAACTAAATGCAATTCTGTCCTCGTTGCGGCGCAAGTACGGGCAATATTTCCCGTATTTGGCGGAATTTGCGGATTGATTAAAACCACTCGTAAAATCGGTTCAGTCATCAGTTATCAGTAATCAGTTATCAGTTATCAGTTCACTGTTCACGGCAAAAAACTCCCCACCTCTCAATTCATAATTCATAATTTATAATTCCCACTTCTCTTGGGTGAGGACTAACTATACTAGATTCTGCCCCACCCTAGTCAAACTTATTTTAAATTGGCATAACTATCCATACTCAACGGGACTAGATCGCCATGGATGGTCAAACCTAACAACATTGTTTCATTAGCGGGAATTAACTTGCCTGTAAGAGCGCAAATCTCATTTTTTCTAGCTGTAGCGTTAAATACTGCCCTTATATCGGTGGCACAAAACTGAGGTCGATAATCTCCTGATTTTTGCTGAACGAAATTCCATAAGACATCGCGAATGAGTGCTTGATATCCTTGATTGCCGGAAATCTCTTTCAGCTTGTCCTTGAGGACTCTTTCCAGACGAATGCTGGTGACTTCCATATCGGTAGTGGTGGTGCGTGTGATTGTCCGCATAATTTTTTCTCCCGAATACTAAAACCTATTGGTGTTACAAGTGTAGTATAAGAAAGATACCTTTAACAAGCACAACCGGCGAAACCATCACCTCTGTTGCTCTTTTTATTGTCACCTCATGGCTATTTTTCCCATTTTTGAACTCTCGAAAATTAATTATGCAACAAGTCCACTGTTAATCCAGTTAGAGTCGAGCCTAAACAGCGATCGCATCGTTCCAATAATAACTATTATTAAGTAGGGAGGCACAATTATTTGTAGGATGGGTTAGCGGTAGCGTAACATGAGCGGGTGTTGGGTTTCATGCTTCAACCGTTCGGCAAAAGCTCACGGCCGAAGCCCAACCTACGTTCATCTTATATTTAATTCCACCCACCTACTTAATATACCCAAACACCTAGAAACAATTGCTATTTTTCCTCAGATTGACAATAAATCTAATTGTCTCCCCTGTAGGTCTTTAAAGCTGATATTTTCTTGAGAATCTCTGGAGAAATCTAAAGATTTAATCACCTCTTTTGCCACCGCTTTTACCACGGGAATGGCCACAGAATTGCCGAACTGTTTATAAGCTTGGACATCGCTAACAACAATCCGAAAACTATCGGGAAATCCCTGTAATCTTGCCCATTCTCTGGGGGTCATTCTGCGGACGAATAATTTATTTACCTCTCCCTTAATGCGAGTAACAGGAGTAAAATTAGTCAGTCTTTGATCGATAACTAAATTTCTTTCTTTTCCCATACCTCCCACCACAATAGCATTAGCGATACCATCGGGAGAAATAATCTCATAACCGAACCCATTACCTTTATTTTGGTGTCTATCCTTGTGTTTAAATAAAGTTTCTAAATACTGATTAGAGAGATAATATTTAACGCTGACTTCCTTTTCTTCTAGAATATCTTTGAGACAAGTTTCTTGATGGGTTGGTTGAGGATAGGAAAAATGGTAAATATTCAAATCCTCTCGAAAACCGACGATAAAAATTCGGGGACGGTTTTGAGGAACCCCAAAATATCTGGCATTTAAAATCTGGGGACTAGGGACAAAATAATGCAAATCCTTTTCTAATATGTCTAAAATAGTTTTTAAAGTTTTACCTCGATCGTGGTGGACTAAACCCTGGACATTTTCTAAGATAAAAGCTTTCGGTTTCTTTTCGTGTAAGAGCCGGGCAACTTCAAAAAATAAGGTTCCGCGTGCATCTTCAAAACCGTGTTTTCTGCCGGCGATACTAAAGGCTTGACAGGGAAACCCGCCACAGAGTATATCATGATCGGGGACAGTTTTTGCCTCTAATTTTCTGATGTCTTGATTATCGGGTAAATGACCATAGTTAGCCAAGTAAACCTTTTGGGAGTGAGGATCGATTTCCGAGGAAAAAACGCATTGACAACCGAGATTTTCTAGGGCGATTCTAAATCCTCCTATACCGGCAAATAAATCAATAAAAGTCCACATATTTTATCTATTCTAAGCTTCAGTTTTGATCCAGGAGACGATATTAAACCGGCTATCTTAGATTTTAGTATAAATGCTCGCATCTTTAACACAGGCAGGATTCAAGTCTCTCCTCGCCTACGCTTTAGAATTAGTCTGTCAAGGTTATACTACCCTAGAGGAAATCGAGCGCCTCATAGCTGATCAATTCACTTTGCCACCTCTGTGCTGCCAATAATCCTGAAATTCCCTCGGATGTTTTCGGGAGAATCGAGGCGATCGAGCAGTTATTACAGGCTCTCAACCGTGAATTACAGTCACTAAAGCGGGAAATTAGCCTAAATTATGCCACAGATTCCCCTGAGAGCGCAAATCCGACTATTCTCGACCAAGAGTTACCTGATTTGACTAATCTAGTCCTTTCTTCCCAAAACTGGTCAACGGACAAGGAAACGATCGTTTTCGCTGCCCCTGTTTATGAGGAGTTAACCGACCCCGGCGATTGGGAACAGTTAAAACGGGAACTAGACCCCAATTAAGACCTGATCACCTCCTCGCAAGTCAATACTTCTTTTCCTTCCGCCCTCGATCCTTGGCCCTAGTCGGGTAAAATGCTGGGAAAAGAATTAAAATTTAACCTGGGCAGTATTTGAGGACTAAAAAGTAATGACCACAGAATTAGAAACCAAAAAAGTTACTCCTACTCGCTGTTTAGTTGGCGCAGCAATTTCGGCAGCATTGGGGACAATTCTCTATTATCTCACGGCAGCGATCGGTCATTCTTTTTACTCAAAACCAATGGTTGCTCACAGTCCGATCGCCTTGAGAATTGGCAGCGCTGTCCGCACTTTAGTTTTTGGTTTAGCTTCTCTAGGAACCTTTATTTTTGCTTTTGTCACCATTGGTTTAATTCTTTTGGCTATCCAATTACTACTTAAACGCCCTCAACAAACATAAATTATGAATTATGAATTGGAAGTGGGGAAGTGGGGAAGTGGGGAGCTTTTCAGTGTTGCCAAAGGCACGGCGTAGCCGTCCAGTAAACTGATAACTGATCACTGATAACTGATCACTGATCACTGATAACTGATAACTGATTAACGGACATTTTGTGCAATAAAATCTTCGATTAGCCGTTCTAAAACAGCCGAGGAGGCGCGGGTAATCAGAAAACATCTAAACTTTTGCCCTTGACTGAGATATTGGGAATAGGCCGCCTGTAAAAAAGGTTTATAGCCGGGGTTTTTGCGAATATACACCTCAAAAAAGGCCAAAGATAGGGAATGGGCGTAACTATCGATCAGATATGGTGCTGGCAGGGTAAGATCGGCTACGGATTCGATCGCTTCGTTAATTCCCGCATCTAGTACCGAAAAATCGACGTGAGCTTGACCTTCAATCAGAGCTAAATATTTATTTTCGGTGTTGAGCAGGGGAAAAGAGCGCACCTGTTCAAAAATAGCGGGGGTAGCGGGATCGTAGGTTCCTGCCGCTACAAAAGTGGGAATTTCGATCTTAGCTAGTCCTTTAGCCCCGAAAATACTCCAATTAAACGGATTAACCGCAAAAATCGCTTTGATTCTCGGATCGCGAAAGTTGTATTCTTCTCGGGGTAAATCCAAAGCACGACACTGCAGCAAGAGGGAGACATTGAGAAAAGCTAATCTTCTTTGACAGTCCCGTTGTAAATTCTCGAAATCGATCGTCGCTCCACCCACGGCTAAGGCTGTATAACCGCCGAAGGAATGTCCACCAACTCCCACATTATCTAAATCTAATTGCCCCTGAAATTCCCCCGCGTTGCGTCTTTGCAATTCATCGATCACAAAAGATATGTCCAATGGACGATTGACAAATTCGTTGGTATAAAAAACCATCCGCGATAAACCGGCCAGCAGATTCTGCACCTGTAGGGTATCGCTGCCGGGGTGTTGGGGTATGGCGACGAGATAACCGTAACTAGCCCAATGTTCCGCTTGTCGGACAAAATCTTCAGGACGGGAAGCTAAACCGTGGGAAAAGACGATAACGGGGGTTTTCTGGGTTAATTGCCCCTTGGGTTTGACAATAATTAGATAAAGTTCCCTCTGACGACGGCTATCGGTTAAATCCAGCCGCATCTGTTCCACTTGTTGCGGTCCCGGTTGTCGGGGGTCGGTCATAGCGGTAAAATTAATTTCACCGGCCTTTTTAGCTTCTTCTAAGGATAATTGCGCCACCTTTTCTGTGAATACTGTGGTGGCTTTCAGGACGACATCGATCGCCCGAGCTAATCTTTGCACTTTTGTCACATCAATCTGCATATTAGTGGGCAGATTACGCAGCAGGCTAAGAATAGTTACCCCTTCCGGTTCAAAAGCTGATTTAATTAGGGCAGAACGCAGGGCAAATTTACCATTAATACCCCCTTGAATGGTGATCAGTTCCCCTAAGAGGTTGAGGATATCTTCCCCCATTGTGGAGTTAAAAAAGCGCGAGATCAGGACGGGATTAATTTCTTTACTTGTGGTTAAAGCTTGCCGAAATTCTTTTTGTTGTTCGGCGGTTGTATTACCCAAATATTGTCTTAGATTAGCGTCAATTCTGCCAGTCTTGGCAAACTTTTCTAGGGAACTAATTTCTAGGGTACGACTAAAGGGCGCTAAGATAAAAGTGATTCTCTCGGCCGAGAGGACAGGAAAGCTAGTCAGTATCGTTCCCAAGCAACCAAGAGCGATCAAGCGACCAATTTTAGCTAATTGCAACAAGTTTTTCGGCTCCTTTTCTTTCTGCGATCCTATTCCCTCTGGATTATAACAGTAACCTTTCAGTTTTTAACCGTTTTCTTGCTTGACTATCAACAAAAATTATCAATTTGCCACGGTCGATAATCTTGACCTAGAATAAGTGGGTGGGTGGAATTAAATATAAGATGAACGTAGGTTGGGTTGAAGCATGAAACCCAACGCCCGATTATGTTACGCTACCGCTAACCCATCCTACAAATAATTGTGCCTACCTACTTATCAATTTACCTCGATCGATAATCTTGACCTAGAATAATAGGCAACAAGTCTCGAAAATTTCCATCTTGCCGATTTCAAGCTACCTAACCACTCACTGCTCATGATTTCAGGGTAAAAATGCCAAAGTTGCCACTACTTTCACCCCAAATTCTTCCTCAAAAACAGGTTTTTTATAGTCTAAACTCCACAATTCTAAAGCACAATCATCTTCAGCATTATTGGGAAAAAGATGCAGATGTAGGGTTCTATATTCGGGATCATACTTACATTCAATCTTTTTAATCGCTCCTATTTGTCGTCGATCTAAAGCCACGGCCAAGCGCAGTATAGCACTTAGATGTCTGACCATATACTGATAGTATTCCGTCAATTTCATAAAATCATCGTGTCTTTTCTTCGGTTTACTTTTGCGGTGATAACGAGCGATATTAGCGATAACTTCTAACTCTATTTCTGTATAGCCCAACAGTTCACCATTGCGAATTAAATAATAGGAATGTTTATGATGGGCAGCATGACTAACATATAAACCACTATTATGTAAAATTGCCGCCGCCCATAATAGATCTTTAGCCTCCTGATTCCAAGAATGTAATTGTGCTTGGGTTTGCTCGAACAAAGACAGGGAAAATGTCGCTATCCTCTCGGCCGATTCTAAATTAACTTGATACTTTTTCGCTATTTTCAAGACACTGCGCTGACGGATTTCACTCTGATAAAGTAACCGATTATCAATTAAACCGTGCGTCAGCATCCAATCGACGATTACCCCTTCTCGCAGGGCCCTTTCACAGAGAACTAACTTATCAACATCTAACATGGTCATCGCTTCCAAAAGCACGATCGAACCAGCTAGAATTATCTCGGCCCGTTTATCGGACATCCCCAGAATTGCCAGTCTTTGGTGATAGTCCAAAGTGGCGAAACGTTTGACCAATTCTTTGACATCTTTGCGGGTTAATTGATAGCCATTTAAAGGATTGGGAATTTCCCCCAATTTCTCCAAAGCATGGATAGTCATCAAAGTTTCGATCGTCCCAGAAGTTCCCACTAAACGCGGCACTTCTCCCAGCTGTAAATGATGTTTAATTTCCTCTACTGCCCGCTCCAACATTCCCCTGGTGTATGCCCTTAAATAGGCTAATTCTGTGGTACTAATGGGATCGGTAGTGATTAAATCTTGCGTCAAACGCACCGCGCCGATTTTGGTACTACTAAGAAAGCGAATTTCTTGACTATCGGCTAAGATTAATTCCGTGGAACCGCCACCAATATCGATAATAATATGGGCTTGGTTTTGGAAATCCATCCCCGAGACGACACCGAGATAAATCCGGCGCGCTTCCTCCTGTCCAGAGATGAGATTTACAGAAATACCGACTTCTTTCTCGATTAAAGCCAAAAATTCGTCACCATTGGCCGCTTCCCGGGTGGCGCTGGTGGCAACGGCAATAATCTGATCCGCATGGAGACTAATAGCTAGATCGTAACAGCGTTTTAAAGCGGCGATCGCTCTTTCCATGGCCGCTAGGGTTAATTTACCAGTTTTTCTATCTCGATCGCCCAGACGGACTGTATCCTTTTCTCGGGCAATAATCGTAAAAGCGGGTAAAGACGGTTCAATTTTCACCACTACCATGTGAACCGAATTCGTACCAATATCGATCGCCGCTAGGATTTGGACATCGGGGACTTTTGCCTGGGGCGCTAGTCCCCAATTGGCTGTAACTTGATTAGAAATATTCACCATCGCTTATCAGTGATCAGTTACCAGTCGGGGGATAGGTGTTAAGGCTGGTCTTATTATCCCTCTAATTGTCCGCCTCGGCGCTGCAATTTTAGCTTTGTATAGCATTCATTCGTCAATATACAATTTTCGCTGCTCCAGGGCCAATTGCCGGAATTCCCCTTCCCCAAATTCTCCCTCCCTGGGACGGCGCTCTCCCTCGGACTCGACTAAATAGATATAATCACAATCAACCCCTTCTAGATTGCTATTTTCGGCGATTTTCCAAGCTTCGATACAAGCACCCGTCAGGGTAGCTCCCTGTAAATTGGCTCTCATCACGTTACTATGGGCTAAATTTGCCCCTTCTAGATTAGCGTAGGCTAAATTTGCCTCGCTCAAATTTGCCCTAGTCAGGTTGGCATTTTTGAAGTTAAACCCGGAAAGATTTAGTCCGCGAAAATTATAGCCAATATAAGCTTTATTTTCCCCTTGACCAGTAACCAGAAGATTTCTCATCGCCACTTCGGCTAAAATTGTCTTTTCCCAGCGCGCTCGCTCGATGCCCGATACCAGATAAAATCGAGTTCTAGTTAAATCTTTTGCCCTTAAATCAGTGGCTTTTAACTGCGCTCCCGTGAAATCCGCTTCTTTAAGATTTGCTCCGCAAAAATTTGTACCTTGACTGGCTAAAAAAGCAATTGCTATCGATTTCGCCATCGTTTCTCTCGATTCTTCTAGGGACAACCAGGCCAGATAAGCGGTGAATAAAGTACCACAAACCCCAACAATCAAAGCTATAGAAAAAGTTCCATTCATCACTGCTATCCCAGCTAATGCTCCCTGAAAAGCTAGTATAATTACTGTCAATAAAGTTAAAATTAAGCTGATGCCAATTGCTAGGATAAAACTTGTTGATTGACCAGAAATTAAAGATAAAACTAAGGGTAATCCCCCAACTCGCTGACGATAAAATATTCCGTAAATTAGGGATAAAATCGTGATTATCACCGCAGCAATGATTTTAAATTGGCTTACATCCGTCACCAGCATTAAAGCTAGATAATAACCAGCTAATCCCCACAGATAGCCGCAGAAAGCCGCTATTAACCAAGAAATTAAAATTAATTGTAGCCGACCGCGCTTTAGTAATCCTGCCCTGGCCTCGGTAAATTTAGTTCCCTCTAAAATAGCCCCTTGAAAATTAGTACCACGCAGATCTGCTTGACTAAAATTAGCCCCGGATAAATTCTGTCCGTGAAAACACTGTCCTTTTAATTTTACTCCTGTAAAATTGCGTTTCCCTTTGGCATATAAATCCAGTAACTCACTTGCTTTCATAGAAATTACAGATATCTGTTTTTTGCTTGATTAATTAATTAATTTAATTCATAACACCTATTATCTTTTAAAAATTGGCCTTGGTTATTTTTTGGCTATACTAAATCCGTTGAGTATAGGCTAGTTATGAGGAGAGGCACTCATGCAAAGGGGAGAATAAATAATCAGTTTTTAATAACCGGATTTAGTCTGATGGCTTGTTTTTCCGCAGATTCAGCACTCTCCCATACCTTGTAAACAAGATTTAGTATAAGCTAAGACGCATCTTAACCGCCTATCCTTAGATTAGCTGCCCCCCCCTTAATCCTAGGGCTGTTTCATTCTCCCATCAGAATATCAAAAGTAAAAGCGATCACTGTCTTTGTAAAATGAGAAGTGACCGCCAACTTTTCAAATATATGTTGAGCTTAATATAAAAACTGAAACAAGTCAAGGACTTTCGGAAAGATAAAGGAAAAAGACACCCTTTATGGATAGTATTAGTAGTAATAATACTGGGAACAATGCTAGGATACTCAGGTTAGAGAGAACTAGGAGAGTTTGCTAAAAATAATCGGCACAGG